>JANXQG010000486.1 GCA_025356915.1 Planctomycetota bacterium
GCAGATGCCGGCGATGCGATCGACTTCGAGCGGATCGGTCACTTCGGTTAAGGTCTCGGTGCCGTTGGGCGTGATCGATACCAGCAGCAGCTTGCTGCCGCAGCGCAGTAGTTGCACTTGCTGACGTGCCCCGAGCGGGGCGCGGCCGAGGATATCAAAGACCTCCTTGGGCAGCACCAGCGACCCGCGCGGAGCGGTTTTTCGCATGGCCCAGGCAACAATGAAGAAAAGCCCCAGCACGATTGCCAGGCTGCCGCCGACCGTGATCATCGCGCCGACCGGCGAACTCTTGCTCGGGGCATTCCGGTCGTTGTGACTGCCGAGGCCCAACGGCCAAGCAGACTCGGGTTGCACGGTCGTGGGTGAAGGAACGACTTTAGGCGTTGTGGCAGCCGCGTGTACCGGTGGTAAGGGACTCGCCGTGGGCGCGGTCGCCAAAAGTTGCGGCGGCAGCGGCTTGACTGCGGTGGGTTGAGCCAGTTCTAGGGCTTTCGTTTTCTCTGCCGGCTTTTCTGCCGCCGGCACGGAGTCATGTTGGAAGAGGACGGGCAGCGTATCGGAACATCGTAAGCCGGGCGGATCGGGAGCAAAATCGGCCACTTTCCCCGTTTGCTGAAGCGGTGCGATTTCCGTGGCATTGAGCTTCGAGTCGGCCGCCACGGCGGTTCCATACTCCATGATCTTTGGCCCTGAACCGGGCGGCGTGGCCGTAGTTGGACTGGACCACCACGGCTCCGAGGCATGATTGGCAGGACGATCGGCCGCAACCGCAGCGGAGGCCGCGATGAGGTATGGTCCGAGTAGGGCGATGAGTGAATGCATTTTTGCGCTTCCTTGCGTGAAACATTCTTAGGCGAAGACGTTGGCCCCGACGATCAGTTCGGCTACGCGGACGCAAAAGTTGTCGTTGAGCACCAGTACCTCGCCCCGTGCGATGAGGCGGCCGTTGACGTAAATGTCGACCGGATCGCCCGCCAGTTTGTCGAGCGGTACGACGGATCCTTTGCGAAGCTTCAGTACGTCCTCCAGATACATGTGGGTCCTGCCCAATTCGATCTTTAGATCGAGTTCGACATCGCGGATCAGATCGAGGGTAGCGGTTTCCGTCGAGGGCGCAGCGAGCGAGAACTCATCGAGCCGATAGGAAGAGACGCCGGAAGGGATCTCGCCCAGACGGCCTGAGTTTACCGATTCCAGGGCCTTCTCCGCTTGCGCCAACAGATATTCGATGTCCTGCGTGGCGATGTCGGGTTCCCGCGACTGCTGCGCGGCGGCCTTCTTAACCGGCGGTGGCGAGGTGGCCGGCGCACTGCGGCCAGCTTCGCTCAGTAGTTTTTCAATGCTGTCCTGGGCCAAAAGCTGGTCGTCCTTACCGCCAGCTTGAGCAGGTGCCGCCTTCGCCGGAGTTGGCGGATCCTTCGTCTGGCTGAAGAGCCGCTCAATCTCGTCCTGACTCATCAGGGAATCGTCATTTGCCATAGGAATCCGTTCCTAGCGAGTTGATGATCGAACTTTCGCAGGCGGGACGCCTACGCTACGAAGGGTGGTTTGGCAGCAGTTTCTTAATTCTCCAGCGACGAATAATCGCTGATAACCAGCTCCTGTAACAATGGCTTGCCGAGGATGTGTTTTGCTTTTTCAAGGATCGTTCGCTTGATCAAACCGAGGCTGGGATCGGTCAGGTCGGCCATCGCTGCGCTGCGAACCGCTACCATGACCTGTTCGCGGAAACGGCTCTGGTTCAGCTCAAAGAGACGATCGAACTCTTTTTTGTTGTCTGCGGCCACGATGCCATGCAGGTGGAAATCGACCCGCAAGGTCGAGTTGGAAGCCGGTTGGTAGATAGTCACGGAAAACTCTTTCAGGTCGACCTCCACGTTTGCCGCCGCGTCGCCTTCTCCGGCCGGCTCGGCTTCGCCTTTTTTGTGTTCGGCCGGCGGCTTAGCCGCGTTGCTCGCAGCAGAAGCTGAGTCGGATGACGCAGGAATGCTGAGGTAAGCCACCACGCATTCCACGGCGACCACAACCAAAACCAGGCCGAGAACCAGGATCTTGCCCAGTATCGATTTCTTGGCTGGCGAGGGTGTACCGTCGGCGGCAGCTTCTTTAGTTTCAGGGTCAATGGGCGTCTTGGCCATGGCAGTCTCGTGGTTGCCCCTCTCCCAAAAGGGCGTGGGGAGTTGAGTTAGGTCTCATAATTCTAGGTTGTCATTTGGCAGCAATCGAGGTAAAAAATCCCTTTCTTTCGCTTTCTACCGTCCATTTATTCCATATATGACGTTTGTTTGGCCGTCACCCGCCCCGGCTGGTCAAGCGGTTTTCTGCCGTGGTTGATCCTGCTCGCGTTGCGTGCGACGGCATTAGGTGCTTTGCCTGCTGGTAGAGCATGGCCCGCCGCAGCACTTCGTCCATCGCCTCGGTAACCACCAGCCGCTGTCCGGTCGTGAGCGTGATGAATGTGTCGGGCCGGGCCTCGACGTATTGGATCAACTCAGCGTTGAGTATGAACGGCTCGCCTCCCAAATGGGTTAATTTGATCATGACGCGAAAAGTTAATATCGTTATTCGCAGGCGGAAAGCCTGCGCTTACCTAACGGAGCTGCAATAAGTCGTCAAACAACTGCGTCGCCGTGGTGATCACCCGCGTGTTGCTGCGATACATCGTTGACGACGTAATCAGGTTGATCAGGCTGGCACCGATGTCGGTGTTCGATAACTCCAGCGATCCGGCCACAATCGTTCCGGTTCCTTGGTCGCCCGGGTTGCCCATAATTGGCAAGCCCGAATTGACGCCGGTAGAATACATGTTTTGCCCCACCTGTTCCAGACCAACTGGATTAGAGAAGCGAGCCAGTCGCATCTGCCCCAAGGTTTGGCTGATTCCGTTGCTAAAAACGCCGTTGATTATGCCCGTATCGCTGATATTGAAACTGTTCAACACGC
>JANXQG010000500.1 GCA_025356915.1 Planctomycetota bacterium
GCCGCCGACCAGGCACCCAACTTAGCGGCTTCATTTGCACCAAGCGGGAAAACCGTGAACTTTGACCACTTGGGTTCGCCTGTCGCTGTAGGAATCACCTCGGCCCGTTGGACAAAATAGCCTAGATAGTTCGGCTTGTCCTCGCGGGGATCATTCCAAGCGGCCCCTTCAAACTTGGCCCGATATTCGGCCAATTGTTTTCTGTAGGGAACAAGCCCCGTAACGACGATCCAACGCTTGCCGACGGTGCCAACATTGCCCATCACTGCGGGAATAGCTCCACGCCCAGGAATGGCCCGCAACTGCTCCAAGGCAAAAACTTCCGGGGCGTCGCGGACACGGCGAGGCGCAATGATATTCCAGTTCAACCTGGGATGCATCGGATAGTCACTCACCTTAATCGGCGTATCGAATAATTCCTTGATCTTGTCACCGTAAAGCGGGAGCTTCGTCTCGATCTCGGGTGTCTTGGTCTCGGGACCATTGGCAATCTTCGTTTCGGATTGTTTTGCGGCGGCAAGTGCCGCCTGCTCGGCCTTCTTGGTTGCTGGCCCATTGTTTATCCTGGCTAACGCCCCGTCCGTGGCTTTCGCGAGTTCTTCCGGCTTCCTTGGGTATTTTTCATATTGAAGCATGACGGACTGGTAGGAGAAAAAGAGAAACAAAGCAGCGACCAGCCCAACCACGAATTTCTCCGTGTGGTCAATGAAAAACTGCTGAATCACCTTGGGATCGAATTTCGATTTGGATTTCATGAACGACCTCCACGGGCTGGCGTGTTGGTGGGTGGACTGCTCGCGGCAGGGATGGTTGGTGCGGTCGGCGAGCCACCCTTGGGCGTGGCTGGCATTGATTGACCGCCATTGTCACCGGCCGTTTCGCCCGGATTTTGAACGTGGGGAGGGTTATAGATGTAAATGAGGCCCTGCACTTCCACGGGCACGGGCTGGTAGACCGGATCGAACGATTCTTCTTTGTAAACGAACTCGCCCTTATTGCCCACGGAATCACCACGACCCATACCGGGGTGCATGGGTAGATTCGGTGCCATCGGACCTGTTTCACCACCGGCAGAAGATGATCCACCCGTGGAGGAATCGGGGGCGTTCAAGTCCACGAGCGGTGGTTCCTCCACGAGAATTCGAACAGCACGGACGTCGATACGCATGGCGGAGTTGGCGCACTCAGCCAGCAGTCGGGGTATTTCCTTCTGTTCGATGATAACCTTCAGATTGATCGGCATCATCCGGAATTCGCCGTAAGGTTGCTGTGAGGGGTCCAATATGGGCTTGCCTTTGTCATCGACGTAACGGCCCACCAAGAGGGAGTTGCGATCGGTGGGGGCAGTAGGTATCGGTGGCGCGATGTGTACTTCCGCCCCAGTGCCGCCGACCTCGGCTGGCAGGTTAAACAGGCTCCTCTCGCATTTGTTCCAACTCTGAACCGCGTCTTTGCCAATATCCATCGCCAAAATCTTCTTGATGCGAGCCACTTTGTGGCTAGCCGGTTTCTGGTAGTGATCCTGGTCCGATCCCACATTGTTGGTATTGCGAACGACCTTCAGCAGGGTATCGTAGACCCAGAGATCTTCCTGAGCCACCATGATATCCAAGGTGGTTGGATTATTGGGCAATCGCGCGAGAACCGAATCGCTCTTTTTCTTTGCATCGTCCCAGATGACGATGCCGATGGTTTTTTTGGTTGGTTGACCGTTGGCGGCCGGAACGTCCTTGTCCTCGACAACCGTTCGCAGTTCGATCCGATCAAAGAGTTTGGGAAAGTACTCCACGATGTGATTCCGATACCGACTGCGATAGAAGTCATCCAACTGTTGGCTTGGAGGAAGTTTCTCAATGTCCTCCATGGGTGCCCTGATTTTTTCAAATGCCGTCTTGAATCCCTCCTGATCCTTGTCGTCGGTAAAGAGCCTGGGTAAGTCATTGTGGTTGAGCTGCTCGAGATAAAGGCGGCTGGACGCGTTCGCCACCTGCTTGGTCAGCGGGCCGCTTTCCAGATCGCGAATCTGCTGGATATACTTCGCGCTGGGATGCTCGGAATTCTTGGCAATTCTGTCAACCACGCTGCGTTGGTTTTCGATCTGACCCTTGCGGACCAAAAATTGCTTCGCCTGGCCGCTCGTCGCCAAAAACCAACTGACGAAGGATAATAAAAAAATCAGGCCGCAGAGAACCCAAAAGTGAAACTTCTTCAACACTTCGAGAAAGGCTCGAAATTTTTCCATGATGGTCTACTTCTTGCCAAAGGTCAGGGATTCTTGGGGGCTGCTGTTATCGGCGCTGTCGGCGCTGTCGGCGCTGTCGGCGCTGTCGGCGCTGTCGGCGCTGTCGGCGTTGCAATCGCGGGAGTTGCGGAAACTACAGTCGCGGTGCTGGCGGGGGCGGCCACCTGATCGGCTAGCGACGGCTGCCAAACAAATTGAACACGGAATCGATATCGCTTGACATTTACTTTTTTTTCGGCTGCGGCCGAAACATCGCCGCCACCCGGCCCGAACGCACCGTCGTCGCCGCCCTTGCGCTTCGGGCTGGGAATGAAGATTTCTTCTGGGCTGATCGGTTCGGGTTTGATAAGAACCGGATAGGAGACACCCATGTCATGCATTTTTTTGCTGGCCAATGCCTTGATGAGCGTATTGAGAACATACTGTTTGCCTTCACCTTCTTTGTCGTCGTCGGCGTTATGGTAATGACGACCGTAGAGTTGCACGATCAGCCCTGGCCCCGACGGGCCGACGCTACTCACGGCCCCGGTACTACCACCGGTGGTCGCTGCACTACCGGACACTTCGCCCGACGACGAATCGCCTAAGGGGGGTGCCCCGGGCGAGTCGAGTACCGGGATATACCAAGGTTTCACCAGCGTGAACCATCTACCAACGTCTTCCACCTGCTGCGAGTCGAGGTTGGTGACGAGCATCTGTTTACGTTGCATGATGATCTTGCGCAACTCGACAGGATCGGTCGTCGAGGGCATCGGCTTGTCGTCCTTGGGAAGGCACTCATTGACCACCGAGAGGAGTTCGAGCCAGTGCTTTCGCCCCTCGAGATTATTGACGAGATGGTCGCCATGCTCCTTGGTTTCCTTGAATTTCTTCAGTG
>JANXQG010000510.1 GCA_025356915.1 Planctomycetota bacterium
GTCGATTTCATGGTCGGCGTTCGCTGGTTCCGATTCCAGGATGGCTTCGTTTTCGGCGCGCAGCGCGATCCCAACGACGGCAGTGATTATGCTGGCGACTGGATCTACCTGAACGACCGTATCACCAACGATCTGGTCGGCGTGCAGGCGGGCTTCAACGCCAGCTACCGTTTTGCCGACTGTTGGAAGGCCTTCATCACGCCCAAGTTTGGCGTCTACAACAATCACATGACCCTGGACTACAATGTCTACGCGGCGAGTAGCACCAGTGCCACGCAATACCAAGCATCGTCGCAGACCTATCCCAATCAGAACTATCCGGTACATGCCGCGACGGATGGCTTTGCCTTTATGACCCAGGTCGATCTGGGCCTGGATTGGCAGGTCACACGGCACGTCTCGACCCAGCTCGGCTATCGCGTGGTGGCCGTGACCGGCATGGGTTTGGCGGACAATCAGATCCCGTTCTACGGTAATGACACGCAAGCCATCGCCGATATCGATCGCAATGGCAGTTTGATCCTGCACGGTGCGTTCGGCGGTTTGACATTCAGTTGGTAAGCATTCCGAGTGGAATCGCTATTCCGGGGCAGTCGTACGCAAGTGCGGCTGCCCCGGGTGCTTTTTCCGTTCGGCGCGGGTACTCCGAACCCGCCCCCGGTTCGGCGCAGATCTCCCGAACCAGCCGAAACGTCCGAACGAAGGTCTCTTGGGAATGAGAGACCTGCTTTACCCCCGTGTCCGCGAGTTTTCGCAGATGGCCTGGAACTCGGGATCCTGACGGAGCGGTTCAAAGTCAGGCTCGTGATCGATCAGGAGGCGGTAGTTGGGATCCAGAGCCAATGCCTGTTCGAGATAGGCCAGGGCAGGACGTTTGTCGCCAGCCACGCTGTGGTAACAGGCCAGGTTGTAGCGAATCAGTGGTTCGTCATTGTCGGCGGCCACGGCCGCTTCCAGGGACTCGATCGCCAGATCAATTCGCCCGCTGCGCTTATGGCACCAGCCCAAGGCCAACAGAACCTGAACATTCTCCGGCTCCAACTCGGCCACTTTGCGAAGCGGCACGATAGCGTCCGCGTACCGCTCCAGTGATCGCAGGGCCTCTCCTTGGAGGTGTAATGTCCGCACGTCGGAATTGGCGGCCTCACCCAGTCGGCCAAGCGCATGGAGGGCATGTTGGGGTAGACCAAGCTCCAGGTAGCCTTCCGCCTGGTGCTGAAGCTTCATGCGACGAATTCGATCTTCACTGGACTTAGTCATGGGGTTATCCACCGCCACAAAATGAATGGACTCAACCAATTATAGCCGGTTGCGCCAATAAGCCCAAATGGTTTGAAAAAGAATGTGAGGAGCGGGGGCGGGGAGCGTGGGGCAACAGGCTCCCCTCGCCCTGCACTCAGGGATAGGGGCAGGGAGTCAGGGCAGGAGAACTGCAAAGTCCAACGCGAAGGGTCAGGTCCATGTTTTCGGGCAAGGATCTCGGGTGAATTCCATACGTTCTCGCCGAAAAATGGACCAGTCCACGGACCTTGTAGTTCTCCTGGGGGTGAGAGCGTCAAATCCCGCTGTCACCGCTAGCGGTGGGTAAGGCGTTGTAAAAGAATAAGTTGACCAATTATCGTAGGACGGATTGACAATCCGTCCCGGAAAACAGGACGGATTGACAATCCGTCCTACGAGCAACCGCGCAAGTTATTGTTTTACAGTGCCTAAGGTTATGTTCAAGGCCGAATAGACTTGCTTGACCACAAGACGTCGCGTGTTGTTGGCAAGATAGATCAAGCCGCCGTACGTCGCGAACATGAACAAGATCGTCAAAATCATGCACAACCGTTCAAGTGTCTGTGAACTGCCATCCGTGATGAACGGAACCAGCGTAAGCCAGAGTGCAAAGACACCCTGGAGAATACCGAAGTAGATTGCCAACGGCCTCAATGGGGCCGCCCCCAGGTATTCCCCCAGCAACCCCAAGAAAAGTCCGAAGGCGGCGAAGCTTGCAATCGGTGCGAGCATCGACAGCCAGAGTAAGCCCTTGTTGATAATGTCCATTATTTTTTTTCACAGCGTCTTATGGAACCGTCGCACGGCGAGCACGAGCGTGGCAACCCCCATCGCGGCCAATGCGAGCAAGTGCGGCCAGAGATACGCGAGGCCGACGCCTTTCAGAAAAATACTTCGCACGACGACGAGAAAATAGGCAACGGGATTGAGATAGGTCAGCCACTGGATGATCTGCGGCATGTTGGCAATCGGGAAGGAAAAGCCCGAAAGCAACATCGCGGGAAAGAAGAATAAGAACGTACTCATCATTGCCTGTTGCTGCGTCTGGCTGACGGTGGAGATGAACAGCCCGACACCTAGCATCGTCAGCAGGTAAAGGCCGGTCGAGAGATACAAGAGCACGATACTGCCGCGGAGCGGCACCTCGAACCAGAAGTAGCCGATCAGGAGGATCAACGTCACGTCGACGAAGGCGATCAGCACGAAGGGCATCGTCTTGCCAAGAATGAATTCGGCCGGAGTGATGGGCGTGACCATGATCTGCTCGATCGTACCGATCTCCTTTTCGCGGACTACCGCCATGCTCGTCAAAAGCAGGCTAACCAGGCTGACCACGATCACGATCACCCCTGGCACGAAGTAATTGCGGCTCACCAAACGCATCGAGCGCGCTAAGGGCGTGGCCGAACCGCCCGTGCGAATCGATTTCCGCCCTCGGGCCTGGTTCAACGAAAACCTGGAAAGCCGCAATT
>JANXQG010000541.1 GCA_025356915.1 Planctomycetota bacterium
AAAGAGCGTGGAGTATGCCCGCCGGCTGTTCGATAGCGGCAAGCTGAAGCTGGGTTCCTTTGCCCTACCCATGGACTGCGATAGCGACGACGAGACCTTTGCCAAGGATGTGGCGAAGCTGCCGGAGTATGCCCAGGCGGCGGTTGCCGCCGGTTGCACACGTTGCATTTTTACGCTGTCGCCAGCGAGCGACAAGCGGCCGTATCACGAAAACTTCGAGTTCCACAAGCGGCGGTTGCAGGAGATCAGTCAAGCGCTAGAACCGGCTGGTGTTCGCTTCGGCGTCGGCTTTCAGGCAGCCGAGTATCTGCGGAAAAATCAGGAATTCCAGTTTGTACACGATCTTGACTCCCTCACGCTCTTGTTGAGCATGGTGGCCGCGCCAAACATCGGCCTGCTGTTGGACATCTGGGAAGTCGTCGTCGCCGGTGGTTCGCTCGATAGCGTCTGCAAGCTGCCGCCCAATCAGATTGTGGCCGTACATCTGGCCGATCTGCCGCCGGTTGCCGGCAACGGCGAGATCGACGAGAAATCCCGCTTATTGCCCGGTACGGAAGGTGCGAGGATTGACATCACCACGTTGTTGGTTTATCTCAAGTCGGCGGGCTACGACGGCCCGATTACTCCGCGGCCCTCGCGTGGCATTTTCCAAAGCCGCCGTCGCGATCTTGTGGTCAAGCAGGCCGGGGAGGCCATGGACAAAGTTTGGCGGGCTGCCGGATTGCCCTTCGAGCGCCGTTTCGTTCCCTCGGCGGCTTCGTTGGACTACAACATGGATTACGGGAATTAGCCGGGAACCTGTAGGACTAGGGCGGATTATTCACCCATCCCTCTTCCGCGGCTCCACGTGAATCACTACCCGCCCCATGTTTTTCGCGCTGGCGCGGATGTGTGCTTCGAGAGCCACGGTCAGATCGTGGGCATCGCCGATGAGCATCTGCGGGTCGAGGCGGCAATGGAACGAAACATGGGTCTGCCCACCGGCACGCTGGACCTTGACGTTGTGAAGTTGTGCGATCGACGCATCGCCGTGAAAAAACTTATCGACTGTTTCGAGAACTTCTGCCGCGTCGGCCGGCTCGGCTTGGAGGATGGCCGTATTGTCGCCAACAGGTTCGAGATGCGAAACGATCCGCGTCAACCCAGGCACGCCAGCTCGAACGTCATTCTCAAACGACGTGGCATGGCGATGGGCCTCCTCGAGCGTGAGCGAATCGGGCACTTCTAAATGGAGTTGTAGCCAACGCTGCGAGTTCTCCTCGAAAAGGTGGATGGCATGCGCTCCGAGACCCCGCCGAGCGGCAAGGATCCGAACCTGAGTGGTGATGTCGTGATCGCTTAGGGCCAGCGGCTCGGCGTGGACAACCACATCGGCGTCAGGCACAACCGTCCGGACGGCCTCCGCTGCCTCATCGGCGATGTCGTGGGCACGTTCAAAGCTGATCGTATGGCCCACCGAGAGTGTGATGTCGGCAAACACTTCCGATCCGGCCCGCCTCATGCGAACCTTCGTAACCGCCCTGACGCCGTCCACCTGCCCGGCCGCATGGGCTACCTTGTCGCGGAGATCTTTGGGGATGCGGTCCAAAAGGTCATCGACCGACTTCTTGCCCAATTTCAGGCTAACCCAGACTACGATTCCGGCCACGGCCAGGGCGGCAATCGTGTCGGCACTGGCCAGCCACGGCAGATTGAAGTATCCCTCGGCACCGACGCAGAAAAGCCCAAAAAGCACCACGCACGACGACCAGATATCGGTCGAGAAGTGCAATGCATCGGCTTCCAGGGCCTGGCTTTGGTATTTTTTTGCGACTCGTAGCAAGGCCCGCGAACGCGAATAGTCGACGACGATCGAAAGAATAACCACCAGAAATGCCCACACGCTGAGATCGACTACGATCGGCTCGGGAAGAAAGAGCCGCCGTGATGCCTCGTAAACGATCCAGATACAGGTGACCAGCAGGAGGAGCGTTTCAAACAAAGCCGAGAGCGTCTCGAACTTGCCGTAGCCATAGGTCTGCTTATGATCGGCCGGACGCGAAGACATGTGAACGGCCCAAAGTGTCACGCCGGCGGCCAGTAGATCGAGACTCGAATGGGCCGCCTCGGCCAGGATACCCAAGCTGTGGGTCGTGATTCCAACGACCAGTTTCAGGACCGTCAGCACGGTCGCCGCCATGAGCGACGACACGGCCACGCGGAGCTTTTCGCGGGTTGCTTCTTCACGGGTCGAGGACGCTGCGCCGTTGGCCATGGTTCCTGGATCTACTTCAATTCTTTCAGCCGAATGTTCCGCACGGCACCGACCGACTCATAGGTCGAGATACCTAGCGGACGGCTGGCGTCGCACTCGATTCGCACGCCGAAAGTATGGTCCTTGCGGTCCTGGTTGACCACTTGGTCCTTATCGATCCAGACCTCGATCTTCTCCTCGGTCACACGGATGCGGAACTGATACCAGGTGTTGTTCTTGAATTCGCGGCTGGCGGATGTCTGATTCTCCGAGGCATCCATGTGATCGATGGTCGAGAGCCCAATCATGCTGCCGCCCCAGCCACCCGTGACAAACGAACAGTATTTGTCACCCACGGGGAACGTCGTCGTACAGAAGAAATCGCTCCCCTCGATTCGCTTGCCTTCGAGGGTCAACTCGTAATTGCTGCGCGGCGGCTTGCCGCTCCAGGTGATGCCGGTCATCTGATTGCCGCGCTCCATGACAATCGTGCCGTCGCGAACGGCGACCTTTCCCTCTCCGCCAAAATCGGTCACCTTCCACCCTTCCAGCGTCTTGCCGTTGAAGAGATCTTTAGCCGCCGGCACCGGTTTGTCGGCTCCCTGGGCAGCCAGCATGAACACAAAACTGGCTAGGATTAATCCGGCGACTCGCAAAGCATGATGTATCACAGTTAAAACTCCTGTTGCGTGGAAGATCGTGGTTTGGCAACCGTGCCGGAGGGTCCAAACACCGGATCGACCCCCCTGTTGTCCGGCTTGCTGTCGCCAGGCTTCTCATCGACGGTCTTTTCAGTACCGGCAGGCTGAGTCAAGTTGATGCTTACTTCGGCCTCAATGGGTTCCGTCGAAGCCGTGGTCTGAATGCGAATTCGCGTGGCGACCTTGCCCGGCGTGTCGCCACCAAGGAAAATGACGGGCACTCGGTGGACGGTAGCCGCCACGGCCGCCGGAAGATCACAGCGAAAGCGAGGATTGGTCGATTCGACACCGGTGATCTGGAATGGCGACGCGCTGACGACCACCAACGGCCGTATCACGGGGGTTTGCCGATTTCCAGCCGCCACGGGATCCATGATCAGCGGAGAAGGATGCACCGTCACGGGGGCAACGACGGATGCATCCACGGGAACCGGAACCCGCTGCGCGCGGGGATTCGGATCGTTACTTACCAGATTGAGTTCATCGCGAGAGTAGCCGACCTTGGCATCGGCCGCCAGATTCACCGTGAGATCGTAAGTCACCATGCCACCGCCACGCGAAACCTCGGTCACCTTGCCCGTAATGCTAGGGTTGGCACATTCGACCCGTTGAATCTGCCAGTCGGGCCGGCCGGCATAGCGGACGATCACCCGTTGCTGCGCAGTATTGCCTTGTGCCGCACGGAGATGCACCGAACCCGGATCGAGGACCACGTCGCTGCGGATGTAACAATGAACATACAACTGTACTTCCGCTGGAAACGGCTTGTCAAACTCCACGGTGATTGTCACGTCCTTCTGTCCTTGGAAGTTCACCGTATCGACTTTGACCAACACATAGGTCTTTTTCCACGTTTTGAGAATCTGCACGGGCACTTCCGGCGAAGTACAGCCGCAACTCGCCCGTGCCGATCGAATGTGGGCGTCTTCCAGATAGATATTCTCGACCCCGAAGCGGTGTTCCACCTTTGCGCCACGAGCAACGGTGCCGAAATCGTGACTCGTATGGTCAAACATTTCGCGAGCCCAGTCCTGGGCACCAGCGCGACCAGTGGTCAAAGCAGCCAGCGACCAGAGAGCGATCCAAGCGAGCATGCGAGCGGTTCGTTCCATGAAAATCTACAAAACTCCCGGATGGTACAAACTGTCAGTATGCCAAAGCGGGGGCAGGGTGTCAATTCCAGGGTTGGTGCCACCCCTAGCACTTCGGCACCTTTCGATTAAGGCCGCGAGCCAGAACTCAGTCGCTACCCCGGTTGCCTAAACTGCTTGGATTAACAATAGTGCAGATTCAAGCAACTAATCCCCAAAACAGAAAGCCAACTCCAATCGCACCAAAGGTGAGGGATACGAACCAGAACTCGCGCCGCTTGGTCAGTACGGAAATAGCTCCCACGGCGATGCCGACCTGAAACATGGTCAGGCCCCTCGAAAGTGGCACGTGCTCGCGAAGGTGCTTTTTCGATTCTTCTTGTTTCTCCTCTGCCTCCTTCATGATTTCGTCCTTCTTCTCCCTGTACTCGGCGAGTTTGACGTCATCCTCAGGATCTGACTCCACTCCAAGCTTTGCTAAGACCTTTTTATTGCCCAAAATCACCTTTTCCTTGATGCTGTTGGCCTGAAACTGACTCCATTTGTTGCTGGCCTGGATCTGCTCCAACGTCGCCTCGGTAGCAAAATGTTCAGCATATAGGGCGGTCACTGAGGCCAGCGCGGCCAAAATGGCGGCCGTCAAGGCAACCCCCAAAATCCAAGGCTCCGTGGCTCCGTGGGCGTGATGCTCGATGGTTTCATGCACGTTTTCCAAAGGTACTTCCGGCGTTCCCATGATCGATCTCCAGGATAAGAATCTGTTTCATGACATTATATCATTCCAAGCCGAACAGACAAAGGACGCGACATGTCAGAAATAGCATTGCAGTTCTTCCTGCTTCCTGATACCGAGGGCTTGCATCCATCGCCTTTTTCGAGGAGAATGAAACAATTGATGCTGTCAAAAAGCTGCTCGGCCATACTTCTTGCGAGGAGGCGGTTCCCATGGCAAGGGCTACGGCCGAAAAATGCTACGCTTTTAGAGTAGGAGCTTCGGGACGAAAATGGCAGACATTGCTTCGGTTTTCGGGCGACAGGAATTCCTCATCCGCCGCCTTCATTCGCTGACCGGCCTGATCCCCGTCGGGGCGTTCCTGACAATTCACCTGTTGACCAACATGGGGATCCTCGATAACAGCTACCAGGATCGCGTCAATTTGATCCACAGCATGGGTGAGCGAACACTGGAAGTGGTCGAGTGGAGTCTTATCTTTTCCCCCCTCCTGTTTCACGGCATCATCGGCATGATCATCGTTGCGAGGGGACATCGCAACCTGGTCTATTATCCGTACCCTCAGAATTTCCGCTATACGCTCCAGCGATGGACCGGGGTAATCGCCTTTGCCTTCATCTTTTGGCACGTCTTCCAAACCCGCGGCTGGATCAACTCCGACTGGTGGTTGGAACATGTGACCAGGCCGCTGGGAGGTGGAGTTTTTGATCACAAAAAAGCCGTGAATACCGGGATCGAGGCCGTGCAGCTTGCTCCCTGGGTTATGCCTGTCTATGTGGTCGGCATCCTGACTTCGGTCTACCACTTTGCCAACGGTCTGTGGACGCTGGGCATTACGTGGGGGGTTTGGACCGGCCGCCGCGCCCAAGCCTGGGCCACGGTTTTTTGCGGCGCCTTCGGCCTAGCCTTGGCTGCGGCCGGTCTGGCAGCCCTGTATGGGTTCTGGTTCTCTCGTAGCATCTAAACGCAAGCAAAGACAAAGGCCGACCGGTTTTCGGAAACGCATCTCTCGACAGGAACAAACGTCATGGCAAAACCATCGGTGATGATCATCGGCGGCGGATTGGCCGGAATGGCCGCCGCCATCAAGCTTGCTGAATTGGAATGTGATGTAACCATCATGAGCCTCCTGCCGGTGAAACGGTCGCATAGCGTCTGCGCCCAGGGCGGGATCAACAGCGTCAACGACCTTACACGGCAGTTGGGCGATAACGAAGGGAAACACTTTGAA
>JANXQG010000562.1 GCA_025356915.1 Planctomycetota bacterium
GGTTGATCGGTTGAAGGGAAAAGGGTAGGGGCGATCGGCGCCGACGCGAAGCGTTGTTCGGGAATGCTGATCTTGGTGTGATTATGGACTTGGTAAAGCTTTGCAATCGCTTTCCGGTGACAAACAGCAGACCCTTGCCTATGCGGAGTGGAAAGCGGCCCAGCCTACCGTTTCTTCCCAATGTCCCATGCCTCAATCAGGACTTCGCAGCCGGGAGTCAGGCAACGGAGCTTTTCGGCAATGACAGTCTTCTCAGAAACGGTCGCTTTGACCAGCTTCCGGGCGAAGATTTCATACTTCTTCTTGCGGTGACGACGACGTTTTAACTCTTGTTTCCGCTCGCTAAGTGGCACTTGGATGCTCTCCGAGTAAAAAATTTGTCTGTTGGACGACTTGCTACCTTGGGCAAACCCCTATTTCTACCACAATATTTCCTGCCAGTCAACGGTGTCTTTCCCCTGATTCCGAGGTGATCATGCGATGCACGATCCACAGCGGAATCATCAACCACCTCAAGCCCGTCGCCGACTTTACACAACCAATGGGCCAGGTCAGGAAAATTCTCGCCGGAGGCTGTGCCGGGGCCAAACCAAGCCTTCAGAGAAATTACAACCACCCGAGGTAGCCCAGAAAATTCATGATCCACGGCGGAGACCAGACGTTCCAGGTGGGATAGCTGGCGGAGAGCGAAGAAAGGGCCAGGAGCATCAGTCCCACTCCCCGCGACCAGCGGCGATGGCTTAGCAGGTCGGCAGCAGGCAACATGAGCATGAACCACATCGGTGCCATCCAGAAGACCCAGCGAAATGCGCTGGCATTGCCGCCGTAGTTGCGATCGACCGTGGGCCACCATAAGTAGAACGCCAGGCAAACGAGTGTCACCCCCAGGGCCATGAGTGTGCATAGCTTCAGACGCCGGTCGCCGCGATGTAGCCAAAGGGCACCGCCCAGCAGACTCAACCACCAGATGGGCGTGAGTGAAAAGATGCCATGGTGGCCGACCAGCACGTTACAAGAATAGATGGCGGCCGATTTCTCACCTTGATCGATCCCCTGGCGATTGCCCCAGTACGAACCAGGGTAAACATACCAGTTATCGCCCTCACTGCGATGCATGTAGGCAGGCTTCAGGCTTTGCACGGCGACCCAGTTCGTGCCAAAAAACGCCGCGGCGACCAGCAGGGCAGGGGGGAGGTAGGCGATCAACGTCTTCCGCGGTGCCAGCCAGAGGACGACCGCACTCACTGCTGCGGAAAGGGCTGCCGCCGGAAGCTCGTTGGCGACCAGCATCGCGCTAAAGAATCCGGCGACAAGGAACGTCCAGATGCGGCGGTCCTCGTCGAGCCAGATTCGTACCAGGGAGTCAAGAAGCACCGCCGCACATGCCGCAGCCGGCAGATGATTGGTAATCGTGATCGCGAATGTTGTCAAGAAAGTGCCGAATACGCAGCTTGCCATCACCAGGATTCGTCCCCAGTCAGTCGTTCCCAACCGTTCAATGAGCCGAGCCGTGAAAATGAATATCAGCAGTAGGCAGGATCCATTGATCGTAATCAGCATGAAGCGGGCGATTTCGTAAGGATGGGTGCCCAGCGACTTGCCCGTTGCGTGGTAAATCACCCAATACTCGGCCGCCATGAGCGTTGAAAGCAGCGGTGGCTTGCTGGAGTAGAAGTGTTCGTTGCGCCAAACCATGTCGATCGTATCCCAGCCAGGGCTTTTCTTCCGATCGATGACCTTGTCGATTGCGTAGGGTACGCCGGGAACTTGCATGTCGGGTTCGACCAGTGCCCGCACGGTACACCAGCGGCTGCGGTCGTTGCCGCTTTGAAACGGCCGCCACAGTCCGCTACGAATGGCCAGATCGGTCTTCTCGTGTAGCAGCGCGTAGTCGATCTCGACGGCGGTCAGGTTTTGACGCTGGAGTTCTATTCGCTTTTCGTCCAATTGCTTTTTGAACTTGGTGTCGGCCACGCGACGGAAATCGACCGAATCGACCGCTAGGATGCGGCCGATCATCGCGCCCAGGCCGATGCAAATCAGAATGCCGTAAATGGATCGGCGTAAAATGGCGTGAGAATCGGTTTGGTTGTCCATGGTGTTTATTCTCGTTCCGGCGTACGGTCGGATATGGAATAGGGTATCTGGTCTGGTTTTCGATAGGCGATGAACAGCTCTGCTAGGAAGCCCATCGACATGAATTGCGCGCCCATCAGCAGGAGGCCGATTGCATACAACGGCGCGGGGCTTTCGTGCAAGTTCACCGGCTTGAGGCCGAAAATCGCTACGCGGGAGATGATCCAGTAAAACGCCAGCCCGATTGCCCACAGTGCTCCCAGCACGAAGGACGAAAGACCGATCGTGCCCAGCAAATGTTGCGGCCGCTGCCCGTAGCCCGTGAGGAACTTCACCGTCAACAGATCGAGAAAACCTTTCACAAAACGGGTGAAGCCATATTTCGACTGTCCGAATTCTCGGGCACGATGTTTGATGACGATCTCGCCAACGCGGAATCCACGGCCAGCCGCCAGCACCGGCACGAAGCGGTGAAGTTCGCCATACAGCCGCACTTCACCCAAAACCTCGCGGCGGTAGCACTTCATGCCGCAGTTATGGTCGTGCAGTTTTACGCCTGTCAGTCCGCTTACCATGCCATTGAAAACTCTCGAAGGCAGAACCTTGTGCCAAGGATCGTGGCGGACTTGTTTCCAGCCGCTGACCACATCGAGATTATTTTCCATGGCAGCGAGAAACCGGGGGATCTCGTGCGGATCGTCCTGGAGGTCGGCGTCCAGCGTCATGACCATCTCGCCTCGAACCAGGGCAAAGCCCGCGCTCAGGGCGGCCGCCTTGTTAAAATTCCGGCGGAAGCGAATGCCACGTACCTGAGGATCGGCTGCCGCCAGACTGCGGATGATTTCCCAGGAATTGTCCCTGGAACCATCATCGACGAAAATCACGTCAAGCTCGTAGCTATTGGCCGTCGCTACCTCACGGATCTCGCGATGCAAAGCTTCGAGGCTTTCGGCTTCGTTGTAGACAGGAATAACGATGGATAGCATGGCTTTCATTACCTCACAACTTAGGAAACACCCAACGGATTGAATATAGGATAGCGGAAATCAGCAACTCCGCCACCAGCCACGTCAATCGCAAGGCAGCGGCCACGATCAGGGCCGCACTAGCATCGCCGCCTAGCACCGGTGCCAGCAGGCCGGTGAATACCGCCTCGCGCGCGAACAACCCTCCGGGAATCATGGAAGCGAAACCGACCACGACCGCCATGGCGACGATGGCCGTGTACAAATACCACGATTGCGCCAAATCGGCCTCGCAGCCCAAGCCGCGAAGCATGGCCCAAAGACTTGTTCCCATCAGGACCCAACCGGCCACCATGGCCGTCCAACCGCAAATCAGCGTTCGATAATCGAAGCCGGCCAACTTCTGCGCCACGGCCGGCGACGAACGACCCACGCCCAGCAATCGCGCTAGCCTCGAGAAAACTGGGGGCAGCGTTGGCAATCCGGCGATGATTGCCGTTGCCACGGCGGCAGCAATGAAAGCGGGATTATGCGAGAACCAGATGGCCAGAACCGGCACGGCGATGCATGCGCCGACGGCCATCATCGTGAGTGTTTCCAAGAAGACGCTGGCTACGGCAATGCTCGTATCGACCCGATGGCTATGGATCAAGCCCGTGCGAAGCACGACCACCATCGCTTTGCCCGGCACGTATTTGCCCAGATGCCCGATGTAATAGGCCCTCAGCGTTTCAAACAGTCCGACATCCTGCCCCAAGGCTTTCAGGGTCCAATGCCAAAAAAGTCCCTCGGGCAGCAGGGCTAGGAGGTAAAGGCCGCCGGACAGGGCTAACCAGTTGGGACTCAGCGATCGCGGGTGCTCGACCAGGTAGTTCCAAGATTGCTTCATCGTCCCCCTTACCAGCCAGAGCACAACCGCCACAATCAGCAGTTTGACTGCCAATACGATCCAACGGCGCAGGGTGGAATCGGGCAAAGCCAAAGGTCGGACTCCAGGGAGCGATTTAGGAGGGATAATCGTAGATTACTTGTCGCCTAATTGCCCGCGAAGATCCGCAAGTCGCTTGGAAAGCTCGTCGATCTGCTTCTTCAACTCGGCTTTGGACTCCGGCGAGGCGTCTTTGCAGGTTTCGGCCTTTTGCAGTCGTTCGAGCCGGGAGGAAAGATTTTTCACCATCAGGGTCGCGACCTCAACCTGTGGGTTGTTCCCCTGCGGTACTGCGGCACCGGGCACCGCCGGAACCGGAATCAACGGCTGGCCGGGCTGTAAGGGCATCGCCGGCATAAGCGGGATGGCGGGAAAAGCATTGCCAGGGATCTGAAGATTTCCTGCTCCGGCCTGGATGCCAAACTGCAGGATCCCATTGCCGGGTTGTTCGCCGCCGTATTTTTTATAAAGCTCGTAACCGGCCGGCTGTTTCTTTAACTCTTCGACGTTCTTCGCGTCATACTTCTTCGTGACCTCCTTGCCGTTTTGCTTTTCGGTAAGCTCGATCTTGATACCCTGGGTGGGATCGTCCTGAATCTTCACGGTCTTACCATCCTCACTGGCGGTGATTTCCTTCACGCCGTTGACGTTTTTGACGCTCATCGTCCGCATCGCTCCGCCGCCGCCAATGTTCAGTTGCCCGCCGTTGATGATGATTTGCCCGAAGCCGTTACCTGGCATGACGATACCCCCCGTACCTGGGCCGTTGACCTTCAAGCCGTTTTTCTTATCCAGGATTGACTTAGCCTTGCGTGCGGCGGCGGGGCTGTCGCCGTCGGCTAGATGTTG
>JANXQG010000565.1 GCA_025356915.1 Planctomycetota bacterium
CCGCCTGCTCGCCACACCTGCACGAGAAGACCTTCCGCCGGGCATGCGAGAACGCCGGTCTCAATCCGTACTTGCTCCAGATGACCAACATCCGCGAGCACTGCTCCTGGGTGCATACCGACAAGAACGCAGCCACCGAGAAGGCCAAGGCCCTCGTGGCCGCGGCGGCAGGGCGGGTGCGGCACCAGCGGCCGTTGGAACGGATGTATGTCAAGGTCAATCCGGCCACGCTCGTGATCGGCGGCGGCATCGCCGGCTTGCAAGCCACGTTGGAACTGGCCGACGCCGGCTACCCGGTCTATCTTGTCGAGCGCGAGCCTTCGATCGGCGGGCACATGGCCCAGTTCGACAAGACCTTCCCCACGCTCGACTGCTCGGCCTGCATTCTCACGCCGAAGATGTCCGAAGTCGGCCAGCACGACAAGGTCACGATGTACACCTACTCCGAACTCGAAGAGGTGAGCGGGTCGGTGGGCAACTTCAAGGTCAAGATCCGCCAGAAGGCTCGCATGGTTACCGCGGCCGACTGCACGGGATGCGGCGTCTGCGTGGAAAAGTGCCCGCGAAAAGTGGTCGATGACGTCTTCGAGGTGGGCATGGCCACGCGGAAGGCAATCTATATGCCGTTTCCGCAGGCAGTACCGAGGATTCCCGTGCTCGATACGGCCAACTGCACCTACTTCACTCGCGGCAAGTGTCAGGTCTGCTCCAAGGTCTGCCCCACGAACGCCATCGACTACACGCAGAAGGACGAGATCATTGAGGTCGAGGTCGGCAACATCATCATGGCCACGGGCTGGAAGCCTTTCGATTGCAAACGGATCCCGCAGTATGGTTTCGGGCGACTGGCCAACGTTTATACAAACATGGAATTTGAGCGGCTATGCAACGCGTCGGGACCGACGAACGGAAAGATCGTGCTCCGCGATGGCAAGACCGAGCCGAAGAGCGTGGCTATCATTCACTGCGTCGGCAGCCGCGACACAACAACGAACACTTACTGCTCGAACGTCTGCTGCATGGCGGCCATGAAGTTTGGCCACCTCGTGCTCGAGAAGACGCAGGCCGAGGTCTACTCGTTCTACATCGACGTGCGTGCGCCGCAGAAGGATTACGAAGAGTTCTATCAGCGGTTGCTGGAAGAAGGGATGCACTTTGTCCGCGGCAAGGTGGCCGAAGTGACCGACGCAGCCCGCCTGCCCGACGAGGCCGGCCGACTGATCGTACAGGTGGAAGACACGCTGATGGGCCGACAGCGGCGGATTCCGGTGGATATGGTGATCCTGATGGGCGGTTTGGAACCGCAGGCCGACGCCAAGGAAATCGGCCTGAAGTGTGGCATTTCGTGCAGCATGGCTGGCTGGTATACGGAGCGGCACCCCAAGCTCGACCCGGTGGCCACAATGACCGACGGCATATTCGTGGCCGGTGTCTGCCAGGGACCGAAAGACATTCCCGCCTCGGTGGCCCAGGGTGCTGCGGCTGCCGCTCGCGTGGCCGGCATGATCACCAAGGGGCAGGTGATGATCGAGCCGATCGTCGCTTCGATCAACGAAGAAGAGTGCTCCGGCTGTCGGATATGCAACACGATGTGCCCGTACAATGCCATCGATTATGATGCGGAGAAGAACGTAAGCCATGTGATTACCGCCCTGTGCAAGGGCTGTGGCACGTGCGTCGCTGCCTGTCCTGCCGGCGTGATTTCCGGAGCACACTACAACAACGAACAGATTTTTGCCGAGATTGAAGGCGTTCTCTGGGACGCCCATGAAAACGGGGCCGCAACGGAGAAGGAACTTGTAACCATCGCGGCCGGATGAATGAAGTACCCAGTACAGAGTGCCCAGTACAGAGTGCCCAGTACACGGTAGGTAATACAACGGACTAATCTACTGAGTACTGAGTACTGACAACCGACAACCGACAACTATTCCCATGGTCAACGAAAACTTTGAACCCAAAATCGTGGGCTTCTGCTGCAACTGGTGCTCATACCGCGCGGCTGACCTAGCCGGCACGGCCCGCATTAAGTATTCGCCGAACGTCCGCGTCCTCCGCGTGATGTGCAGCGGCCGGGTGGATCCCAGCTTTGTGATGAAAGCCCTGGCCTCCGGGGCCGATGGCGTACTCATTGCCGGCTGTCATCCGGGTGAATGTCATTACATCGAACAGAACTATAAGGCCATGCGGCGCTACTCGATCCTCAAACATACGCTGCGGGCCATGGGCGTCGAGCCTGATCGCGTCCGACTGGTCTGGGCTTCTGCGGCCGAAGGGCAGCAATTGGCGGAAGCCATCGATCTATTGGTGGCCGATGTTCGCAAGCTCGGTCCGCTAAAGTGGCCGGGCAATTGGACCGAAAACGGCCAGCGCGAAGAGGCCCTGGAGACGCTCCTGAAAGAACACGAAGAAGCCTTCGAGGTGTTGACATGACTCAAACTGTTGAAAAGAAAGCTGCCAAGGGCAAGCTAGCTATCTACTGGGCCGCGTCGTGCGGCGGTTGCGAGATTTCCATCTTGCAGATCGACGCCAAGATTCTCGACGTCGACGCCGCCTTCGACTTGGTCTTTTGCCCCTGCATCGCCGACGGCAAGGTTCGCGACATCGAGAAGATGGCCGACGGCGAGATCGATGTCTGCCTTTTCAACGGCGGTATCCGCAACAGCGAGCAGGAATACATGGCCCGCCTGCTTCGCCAAAAGTCCAAGGTGCTGGTGGCCTTCGGATCGTGCGCCTCGGAGGGATGCATTCCCGGATTGGGCAACCTCAACGACCGCAAGTCGATCTTTGAGACAGTTTACCATCAGGGTTCGGCCACCGCGCCGGAAAATCCGCAGAACATTTATCCGCAGCACGAAACGAAAGTGCCGGAAGGCATACTCTATCTGCCGGTGTTTTACGACACCTTGAAGACGCTGGCCCAGACGGTTGACGTCGATTACTTCCTGCCTGGCTGCCCACCGGAGGCCGATAATATCTGGAAGGCGATCACGGCTATTGTGGAAGGCAAGCTGCCGCGGAAAGGATCGACCATCGGCGTCAATACGACCGTTTGCGAAGAGTGCAAGCGGAAGCGGAACGAAAAGAAGATCAAGAAGTTCTACCGCACCTGGGAGATCATTCCCGACGAAGAGACCTGCCTGCTGGAGCAAGGGCTGATGTGCTGCGGCATCGCCACCCGGGCCGGTTGCGGGGCCTTGTGTCCTGCGGTAAACTCACCTTGCATCGGCTGCCACGGTCCGAACGAGGGCGTGGACGACTACGGTGCGCGGCTGATGAGCGCCGTGGCCTCGGTCATCGATTCAAATAACGAAGAGGAAATCGACCGCATCATCGCCGAAGGTATTCCCGATCCTGTCGGTACATTCTATCGCTTCAGCCTCGCCGGCAGCCTGCTGCGACGCGGTAGCAAGGCAACGGTGGGAAAATAAAGAGATTGAAAATTGCGAATTGAAAATTGAAAACTGAACGCAGGGATCCAAATCACGTATCTGCAATTTGCAATTTGCAATCTCTGCCTCTTAACAGCCAACTACTCCCATGAAACGCATAAGCATCGACCCCATCACGCGGCTGGAAGGCCACGGAAAAATCGACATTTTCCTCGACGAGCAGGGCGACGTGGCCAACGCCTACGTACAGATCCCGGAGCTTCGTGGCTTTGAGAAGTTTTGCGTCGGCCGCCAAGCGGAAGATATGCCGAACCTCACGGCTCGCATCTGCGGCGTCTGCCCCGAGGCCCACCACATGGCAGCCACGAAGGCATTGGACCGCATGTTCCACGTCGATCCGCCGCCCACGGCCAAAAAGTTGCGGGAACTGTTCTATAGTATCTTCTACGCCACCGACCACACAACGCACTTTTACGCCTTGAGCGGGCCTGATTTTGTCCTCGGTCCCGACGCACCGGCCGCCGAACGGAACATCCTCGGCGTGGTGAAGAAGGTCGGCATGGACGTGGCCGGCAAAGTACTCAAAATGCGGCACGACGGCCACTCGCTCATCAAAATGATCGGCGGCCGGGCCGTTCATCCCAACTGGGGCCTACCCGGTGGGGTAAGCCGCGGCATCGATGAGTCCCAGCGACAGGAGATTGAAGCCCGCGGGCTGGAGGCTGTCGAATTCGCCAAGTTCTCGCTCAAGATCCTCGATGACATCGTGCTGGCCAATAAGACCTACGTCGCGTTGATTACCGGCGACGTCTACCTGCACAAAACCTATAACATGGGCATGGTCGACGCCAACAATTGCACGAATTTTTACGACGGCAAGATCCGCATCACCAGCCCCAGCGGCAAGGAAGTTGCCAAGTACGACTGCGCCGAGTACCGCGATCACATCGCCGAGCGGGTCGAGCCATGGACCTACCTGAAATTCCCCTACCTGAAGAAGATTGGCTGGAAGGGCCTTGTCGATGGCGAAGACTCGGGCGTTTACAAGGCGACGCCGCTTTCGCGTTGCAATGTGGCCGAAGGCATGGCTACGCCGCTGGCCAATGCCGAATATAAGCGGATGTACGAAACCTTGGGCGGCAAGCCGATCCATCATACGTTGGCTACGCACTGGGCCCGGCTAGTTGAGCTGCTCTATGCGGCCGAGCGATGGGTCGAGCTGGCACGGGATCCGGAGATCACCGGCAAGGAATATCGCACGCTGCCCACCGCCACGCCGACTGAAGGCGTCGGCTGCGTCGAGGCCCCGCGAGGCACGCTGACGCATCACTATGCCGCCGACGAGCGCGGCATCCTCACCATGGTGAACCTGATCGTCGGCACGACGAACAACAACGCCCCGATTTGCATGTCGGTGAAGAAGGCCGCCCAGAAACTGATTTGCAAGGGCAACGTGAACCAGGGCCTGCTCAACATGGTCGAGATGGCCTTCCGCGCCTACGACCCATGCTTCGGCTGTGCCACGCACAACCTGCCCGGCCAAATGCCGCTGGAAGTGACGTTGCGTGGACCGGATGGGGCGGTTATCGAGAAGCTGTCGCAGTATATGTAGGAGGAGGCGGGAGGATCAGGGACGCAGAATCCCAACAGTACACGCCATCACTGACCCCACGTTGGTGATGATTGCAGTTTGAGAAGGCATTGCACTACAGTCATGAGTATTTTCTGCTCTCCCCCGCCCATGTCCACCCTTATCATCGGCCTCGGAAATCCCCTGGTAACGGACGACAGCGTTGGCCTGCGCGTGGCGGCAGGGCTTCGCGAGCGCCTAGCCGGGCGATCCGATGTCGCGGTGGTCGATGACTACTGGGGTGGACTGCGGCTGATGGAGCAGATGGTCGGCTACGATCGAGCGATTGTAATCGACGCAATATGTAGTGGTGCCAAGCCGGGCACGATCCACCATTTGGCCACCGGCGACCTCCCCACACAGCGCAGTGCCTCTTCGCACGACATGACCCTGCCAACGGCCCTGACGTTTGGCCGCCAAGCTGGCCTGCGGTTGCCGGAGGACGAGGCGATCCTACTTGTAGGGATTGAAGCAGAGGATATACTGAACTTCGGAGAAACGTGTACTCCTGCCGTGGCTGCCGCAGTGTCGCTGGCCGTGGCCGACGTGCTTGCCATTCTCGACCCTATCCCCCAACCAGAAGAAGCCGGAGCTTTAATCGCATGATTTCACCTGAGATCCTTCGCCGTTATCCGTACTTTGCTGGCGTTGACGAGGCCAGCCTACGACTACTTGCCATGATTGCCGAGGAAAAACTACACATACCGGCTGGCACTCGACTGTTTGACGAGGGTGTACCCGTGAAACACCTGGCCATCATTCTCAGCGGTGAAGTGAATATTCAGTACCTGCTTGGGAGCGGCGAGATGCGCACGGTCGACACGCTGGTGGGCGGCGATCTGCTCGGATTTTCCGCTTTTATCACGCCCTACAGGTACACCGGTTTTGGTACGACGACCCAGGTGACCGACTTGGTCCTGATCGACGCGAAGAAGCTCCGCGATCTTTGTAACAGTGACCCCCAACTCGGCTATCAGTTGATCCTGGAGGTTGCGAAACTGCTAGCCCATCGCCTGGAAGGCGCCCGAGTGCAATTGGCCGCGGTATAATCGGCGTATAATTCCTTCATGCACGAACTGGCCATTGTGGAAGCACTGATCGAACAGGTTGGCACGGAACTCGACAGGGCGGAGCAAAAAGGGGCCGTGAAGCGGCTGGAAATCGCTGTCGGAAGGCTCTCTGGGGTGCATTGCGACTCGTTGCGATTTGCCTTCAACCTGCTCTCGCCCGGTACGATTGCCGAGGGGGCCGAACTGTCCATTCGTGAGCCATCCGCGATTTCTCGCTGCCGCCAATGTGGGACATCAACCGAAATCACGGAAATGGTGATCGATTGTCCCTTGTGCGGCAGTCCCGAGATCGCGATTGAAAAAGGTCGGGAACTGCTGCTGGAGAGTATTGATATTGAGGACTGAAGAGTGGGCACAACCAATTTGGAGATTAGTAATTAGTTCTTAGAGCTAAGTACTAAGAACTGACAACTGCCATGAAACTCATCGCCGCAAAAAGCATCCTTAAAGCTAACGATCAACTCGCGGTCGAAAACCGCCAGCGATTTGATGCCGCGGGCGTCTTCTGCGTCAACATGGTCGGCTCGCCAGGCTGCGGCAAAACCACGCTCTTGGAAGCCCTCTTCAGTCATCTACGCGGATCCCTCCGCCTGGCGGTTATCGAAGGCGATATCGCTGGCTCGATCGACGCCGAGCGAATGGAGGCCCTGGGCGTGCCTGTCGTGCAGATCAACACCGAAGGGGCCTGCCATCTCGACGCCAACATGACCGCCTCGGCCGTGGCACAGCTCGATTTGACCGACGTCGATCTATTGATCATCGAGAACGTGGGTAACCTCGTCTGCACGGCCGGATTTGATCTCGGCGAGCACCTGCGGATTGTCGTGCTGGGTGCTACCGAAGGGGACGACAAGGCTGTGAAATATCCGGCCATTTTCCAGGGATCCAACGCCTTGGTGATCAGCAAGACCGACATGCTGCCCTACACGAACTTCAGCATCCCGCGGATCACCGCCGACATGAAGCGTCTAGCACCGGACGCACCGGTATTTCAAGTTGCCGCGCTGAAACGAGAAGGCACGCCGAAACTGGCCGAGTGGATCGCAGAGGAAAAAACTAAACGCTAATCCTTCCCCGTGTGCAGCCCGCACTCGGTTTTCGTCGAACCGCTCCATCGTCCGGCACGCTCGTCCTCGCCGGGTTGGACGGCGCGGGTGCAAGGCTGGCAGCCGACGCTCGGATAGTTCTGATCGTGAAGTGGATTGTACGGAACCTGCTCGTCGAGGATTCGCTTCCAAACGTCCTTCTTCGTCCAGCAGGCCAGGGGGCTAACCTTGACCAATCCAAACTTTTTGTCCCACTTGACGATCGGCGTGTCGGCCCGGGTGGGGCTCTGGTCGCGGCGAATGCCCGTGGCCCAGGCATCATAGTCCATGGCCACTCTGTGCAATACGGCGATCTTCCGATCGTGGCAGCAGCGGTCCGAATCGTGGGTATAGACCGGCCCGCCGTGTAGCCGCTCATAGTCCAGCACGCTCAACTCCGGTCGTTGCAAGTCGATCTGAATGCCATACTTCTCGTTCATCCGGTCGCGCAATTCGAGCGTCTCACGAAACTGATAGCCGGTGTCGAGATTGAATATGTAGCTCCGAGGCTCGATCTTGGCCAGCATGGAAATAATCACACATCCTTCGGGCCCCAAGCCGGTCGCCATGGTGAAACGCGGGAAATACCGCTCGACAGCCCAGGTAAGAATTTCCTCTGGACTACACCCCTCTAAACGGCGGCTTTGTTCAGCAATCCAACCCAATTCCTCCAGGCTGGCCGTACGAACCACCGGCTCGGCCGGTTTGTCAGGCTTTCCAGCCGGTACGTCAGGCTTCCAGCCTGACAAACCGGCACCAGTGGCTTACTCCGTTCCTTTGTTTCGTTGGAAAACATAGAACTCCTATCCACTCTTAATCTCGGCCGATCCTTTGTCGCTGCGATACTCATGATTAAAATCCTCTCATCCTGAGCCAAGCAAGATTGAACTCAACCGGCTCATTATAGGCGAACCGCTGGAAAAAGTAAATAGTATAATGATAAACATTGTAATGATTGTTTGTTATTGATAGGTATCGTCAGGTGAATTTAACGATCTTAACGGCAAATCCAGAAGTTTTCTCATCGAAATTCCGTTACCCTTATCTTTTTCATGTTACCGGAATGAATTCCGTTCTACATGGGGCTGCCACAACCAGACTTTGCAGCCCCCTGCCTTGTCTCGCCAACACCTCCAGAGTAAGCTTGAGTGGAATGTTTCGAGAGACTGCGTCACTCTCTCCCTCGGTGATTTGAATTGGTGGTAGCCCGACAGACGTACAATGAGTGAGGAACACCAAAAGAATGCCCGCCCCTCCACTCGCGACAAACATGCGGAGGGGCAGGCACGCAAGACCCGATACGCTGGAAAAACGGCAAGGGCCGATAGAGTAAAGTACTATGTTTGGTTTTGGCATTATTGGTTGCGGGATGATCGCAAAGTTTCACGCGAAGGCGATTGCCGACGTTCGCGGGGCTAAGCTGGTGGCTTGTTTTGACCAGATCCCGGCGGCAGCCGATAAGCTAGCTGAGGTTACCGGCTGCAAGGCCTACCACAAGCTCGATGACTTGCTGGCTGACCCGGCCATACACGTCGTCACCATTGGCACCCCCAGTGGTGCCCACCTGGAGCCTGCCGTCGCCGCTGCTCGGGCGGGCAAACACGTAATCGTTGAGAAGCCGCTGGAGATCACGCTCTGCCGTTGCGATCAGATCATCGAGGCATGCCAGAAGTCAGGTGTCGTGCTCTCAACCATATTTCCCTCGCGGTTCCACGATTCCAGCCAAGAGTTGAAGCGGGCAGTCGACGGTAGACGCTTCGGAAGGCTGACCCTCGGCGACGCCTACGTGAAATGGTATCGCAGTCAGGCCTATTACGACAGCGGCGCGTGGCGAGGCACCTGGGAACTCGACGGTGGTGGGGCCCTCATGAACCAGGCAATTCACAGCGTCGATATGCTCACCTGGCTAATGGGACCCGTCGTCGAGGTTCGGGCCAAGATGGCACTTGTGGCCCATGAGCGGATTGCGGTCGAGGATGTCGCCCTGGCCACGGTCGAGTTTGCCAGTGGTGCCCTCGGCGTGATCGAGGCTAGCACGGCCGTCTATCCCGGCTACTTGAAGCGGATCGAAATCCACGGCAATGAAGGTTCGGCTGTCTTGGAAGAAGAGGACCTTATCAAGTGGGATTTCGAGAAGACGAAGCCTTGCGACGAGGCCATTCTGACAGCCATGTCCAATCGCAAGAGCGGCGGCGGCGGAGCGGCCGATCCGGCGGCCATCGGATATCATGCTCACGCCAAGCAATTTCGGAACGTAGTCCAAGCAATCAAGAAAGGCATTGCTCCTTCGATCGATGGGCCCGAGGGCCGCCGCAGCGTCGAGATCATTCTTGCGATCTACAAATCGGCCGAAACCGGCAAGGCCGTCAAACTGCCGCTGGCTGGCGACCCGTTGCTGAAGGCCAGGAAGATTGGCCGAGCCTAGCCGAGAAGCTACAATCCTCAAGTATGAGCCTCCTTCCCGAAGACCTCGTCCAGAAAATTCATGATACCACGAGCCAAATTGTGCTCGTGCTCAACGGCGGAAGTCGGGCCGTTGCGGAACTGCTGGAAATGCCGGGCGGATCCAAAAATCTGCTTGAAGCCACCGTGCCTTACTCCGAGGGTGCGCTGACGGCATGGCTCGGCAGCCGGCCGGAGCAATTTTGCTCCTCTCGAACCGCTCGCGCCATGGCAGTTGTCGCCTTTGGCCGCGCGATTCGTTATGGGGCGGTAGAACAACAGGCTGCCGGAGTATCTTGCACCGCCGGACTGGCGACCGATCGGCCGAAACGAGGTCCTCATCGCGCCCATGTCGCGGTGCAGACCGCTTGCCAGACCCGGCACTGGTTGTTGGAGTTGGAAAAAGACGCCCGCAGTCGCCAGGAAGAGGAACAAATCGTCAACTGCATGGTACTCAACGCCGTAGCCGAGGCATGTGGCATTACCTCGCGATTGGAGTTGCCGCTCTTGGAGCATGAACGGGTCGAGGTCCAGCAGGTTACCGCGCCGCCACTGTGGCAGGATCTGTTTCTCGGTCGCGTCGAGGTCATTAAGCCCTTACCCACCGCCCCTCTCTCGAGGGGTGAAGTGGGGGGGTTGCATGTGCCGCGCGTAATTCTTTCCGGGGCATTTCATCCGCTGCACGTCGGGCATCGTCGCATGGCCGAAATTGCACAGGAGCTGCTTGGCCTGCCGACGGCCATGGAGATTTCAATTCTCAATGTTGACAAGCCAGCCTTGGACTACCTGGAGATCGATTGCCGCCTGAGGCAGTTCTCGCCCGAACAGGAGGTATGGTTGACTCGTGCGACGACATTCGATGACAAGTCGCGGTTGTTTCCCGGGGCGACATTCGTCGTGGGCGTCGATACCTTGCGGCGCATCGTCGATCCGCGTTACTATGGTAACGACCCTAACGTCATGACCCAGTCGCTCGAGCGGATCATTGGCCGAGATTGCCGTTTCCTGGTCTTCGGCCGAGCCTGTGGGTCGAGTTTCATCCGGCTCTCGGATCTCGATCTTCCCGGCGTGCTTCGGCGTGTGTGCAACGAGGTTTTGCCACAGAAGTTCCGGGAGGACGTGTCGTCATCGGTGCTGAGGAGAGAATGGGGGCAGGCCGATGTTAGGCATTAGCCAGGTGTTCTTTCGGGGTATTTTAGTTCCTTCCTTTTGATCCGCATGAAGATCGTTCACTTGATTGCTGGTGCAGGTCCGATGTACTGCGGAAGCTGCATGCACGGCAACACGCTGGCCGCATCGCTTCGCAAAGCTGGGGCTGAGGTCATTCTGGCCCCGGTCTATACGCCGCTGCGAACCGACGAAGAGAACATCAGCATCGACCGACTGGCGATGGGCGGCATCAATGTTTATTTGGATGAAAGCCTGCCGCTTTGGCGGTGGATGCCACCGCTGGTGCGGCGACAACTCGACCGGCCGTCGTTGGTTTCCTGGGCGGCACGGTTTGGCAGCAGCACGCGTCCGCAGCAGCTTGGGCGGCTGGCGGTAGCCATGTTCCATGGCGAAAACGGGCCGTTGAAAAGCGAAGTCCAACGGCTTATCGATTGGCTGCAAGCTGAGATCCAGCCCGACATCGTTCATTTGTCGAACGTCATGCTTGCCGGATTGGCTCGTCCGCTGAGCCAACGTCTGGGAGTGCCAGTCATCGCCACGCTGTCGGGCGAAGATAGCTTCTTGGAAAAGCTCCCCCCCCCGTTTTACGCCCAGGCTCGATCCGAGTTGCGTACACGGGCTGTGGATCTGTCCGGCCTTGTGGCCTTATGCGGATACTATGCCGATTTCATGAGCGAGTACCTGGCCGTACCACGCGAGAAGATTGATGTGATCCGACCCGGATTGAATTTAGAAGGCTACGGTGGGGAGAGTGGGCCGTGGGCCGTGGGCCGTGGTCAGAATGAAGGGAATGGCTTGAATTTCGTGGGGTGGGCCGAGCCTAGGCGAGTCCCACCAAATAACCGACCCAAAACCATCGGTTTTTTGAGCCGCGTATGTGCCGACAAGGGGCTGCATCTGCTCATCGAATCGCTACATGCGATGCGAGAAACAGGCAACTTACCACCCTATCGCCTCCGCGTGGCCGGATATCTCGATCGGCCCGATCGCGCGTATCTCGACGAACTTCAGAAACGACTTGCCGCCTGGGGAATGGCCGATCGCTACGAGTATGTCGGTGAGTTGGATCGCCCGGGCAAGATCGCTTTCCTACAATCGCTCGACGTGCTATGCCTGCCGAGCCTTATTCGGGAAAGCAAAGGACTGCCGGTATTGGAGGCCTGGGCCTGCGGTGTGCCGGCAGTACTGCCCGACCAGGGTGCTTTCACGGAGATGATTGCAGACACCAGCGGCGGGCTGCTCTACGATCCGCAACACCCGGAGGCACTATCGGAAGCCCTTGGCCGCATGTTGCGAGATGACGCGTTCGCTTGGGAGTGCGGCCGACTTGCACAACGTGCGGTTCACTCGCGTTACACATCGCAGCGCGAGTCGCATGAGATGCTAGCCCTGTATGAAAGGTTGTCTCACAAGTGACCTGCCATCGCGGATCCATCGTGAATCATCGCATTATGGGTTCGTCGGGTAGTACCCCTTGTAGTTTTGGAAGGTATTTGGGTTGGCCATTCCAGCCCCGCCCATGGGAACCTCCATGCCGGGCGTTTCAGCTCCGTAACCGCGTTGCAACGTCTGCACGCCATTGATCTGTTCTCGCGTGTGTGCGTTAAAGTTCTGCTGATCCACCTGGGGACGGACGTACTGTGAATACGGATTAATCGTGCCGTTGTTGGTTCTTTGATTCAACTCCAACCATGGGCTATAGCCCGACGGTGCTCGATAATCGCTATAAGGCTTGCTTCCGCCGCCGACCGACGGATTGGTCATCGGGTTATTGGCGGTAAGATTACCAGCCCGCTGCATCGTGGGGGATGTTGGAACTCCTCGGGTACCATATCCGCTCACAGGTTTACGCCCTGGCACCGACATGTTCGCGTAGGGATCATCACTGGGAGCAGTAGGAGGCGCATAACCTCCACTTGGCTGCATGTTCGACGAGGGACGTTGGCCTTGCAAATCACCCGCCTGAGTCGGTGGCTCCGGCATCATAGGCTTCCGGCCGCGAGGGGCGTTTGGGTCGGTTGGGGAAACTGGGGTCCGCCGGTCACGCATCCGGGTATCATCACCCGCTTGGGTGCGATCATCGACCGTGGGAACTCGCGGCAACGGCACGCGCTTAACACGTTCCCTCCACTCCATATCCTGGATGGAGGTTCGCCCGGAGAAATCATCCTTCAAGGGAATTGACGTAATCTCAGCTTCAGGGTAAATCAAACCTCCGACCATCATCGCGCAAAAGGCAATTGAGGCGTGCATAACTTGAATCCCTTAGAAGAGTTGGT
>JANXQG010000588.1 GCA_025356915.1 Planctomycetota bacterium
TGTTGATCGCAGCGGCCATCTCCGGACCGTTGGGGACCACGAACCCTTGGGTGAGTGGGGTCGCGTTCAGGTCGAAGGCCAAAAGCTTGACGCGATCGTTCGCCTCGAGCTTTGAGAGCGTCGCCTGGAGCGTCGCCAACGACTTGGTGCGATAATCGCCCCTTTGGCTGGCGGCCGTGCTGACAAGGATGACAACGTCGCGCGGTCCATTGGCTGCGGGCACCGATGCCTTGAGGGTCAACGCGAATACGTTGCTTCCGTCGGCCTGGGTAAATCCATCGAGCCGGGCTGTCTCACGGCCCAGCAGTTGGGTTTGTGCGGTCATGGTCAGTGCCGCGCCCAGCACGGTTGCCAAGGGTAACGACATCCAACGCAAGAAAAACGGATGATTCGACATGCCTATTCTCCCGGCAAATGTCTAGGTGGGTCCGTAACCGTGTTCCGTGGCGGCTACGGACACCACTGGGATTTCATGGAAAAAGATGATGCTCTCCAACGGCACGACGCGCCCATTGGTCTTATCGTTATTGTACTTCAACAATACGATAATTACCATATAAAAGTTCAAATTCCGCAAAGGATCCGCCAAATTGCGTGCGGATCTCGGTATCCCGAAGGGATTCTGTCCCACCCTACTAACGAAAAACGGCCCGTCCAGTTGCAACTGGACGAGCCGTAAGTTGTTTCTTAGATAAGATTTATGGCAATCGTGCGATTCGGAGATGACGACTTATCTCATCTGGCCAAGCAGCCCCGCGACCTGCGACATTTTCAGCCCGTAGCCGGAGGTAAAGTCGTCGGCCCACAGTGAGACCACCTTCAGCATGGCATCAGCCATCGGAGAGCTTTCGTTCGAGTCCGCGTTGCTGGCGGTCTCATCGCCAGAATCCTTGGCGTTAATGGTCGTGCTATCGTCGCTGTTGGCTGGATCGCTATCTGAGGGGGTCACTTCCTCCTCGATAGTGCCATTTTTGTTGTCGCCGTATTGGCTGTCGATCGGCTCGTAGCGATACCGGTAGTAATCCTGGGTACTCTGCGAAGAGGTCGCTTCAGTCTCGGTTGCTTCCTCGGTCTTGGTGGGCTCCTCGGTCTTGGTTGCTTCCTCGGTCTTGGTGGGCTCCTCGATCTTGGTTGCTTCCTCGATCTTGGTCGCGTCGGAGGAGTTCATATCGGTGGTCGGGGATGCACTGTTCGCAGCACCGTTCTCGGTCGATCCGTTGCTGGTAACCTTCGATTCGACCGGCTGGCTATCGTTGTTACTGGTGCCGCTGTCGTTGTTGTTCGTCGGCGTGTCGGTAGTGGCCTTCGATTCGACCGGCTGGTTTTCGTTGTTACTGGTGTTGCTATCGTTGTTCATGGGCGCGTCACCGGTGGCTTTTTCGGCGGGCGATGAGGTGTCGGCATTTTCGCCGTAATATCCATTGGAGTGGCCGAACTTAAACTTGTAGCAATCGTTGAAACTGTCGGTGGTCGAATTGTTGGTGTCCAAAGCGGTGCTCTCGGTCGCTTCAGAGGCGGTGCTCTCGTTCGTAGCCGTCGTCGATTGGTTGTCCGGAGTGGTTTCGTTCGCAGCCGTCGTCGATTGGTTGTCCGGAGTGGTTTCGTTCGCAGCCGTCGTGTCGGTTGATGCCGTGATGTCCGAGGTCTGAGTTTCTTCGGGCGACAGTGCTGACAAGGCCGGTCGCTCCCCGTTTTCCGCATTCAGATTTGAGTAGACGATGAAATCCTGGTTCCAATCAATCAGCAACTCAGTTCCCGTGCGAGTGGCGGACAACGGTTGGATATCCGGATTTGATTTGGAAACGATCGCAGCGCTGGCGTTGACGGCAGCGAACATTGACACGGCAATCGCCGTACTGCTGAAGAGGCTTGCCAAGGACCAAGTGTTGAATACGCGTCTCATTTTTTGATTCCTCCGAGTAAATGGTAGCCAGACTATTAAATAAACAAGGGTTAGTCCAAGCGGCCGTATCCCAAATGAAGTTGCGTGATTCCCGGAGGCACGCAACCGAACCCTGGAATTGTGCAACTTCACTAGAAGGGCCGTGAATTGGATTACGCTGAACGGTATCGGTGAGTCGCATCCGTAATCATTAAGCAATACAGGCTATCAGCGTTGATTGGGCAGTCCTGTTGGTTTGATGAATTCGCATAAAAAAAACGGTCTAGGCAATCGTGACGGACGTGCGGGTACGGTTCCGTTCAGATAATGCAGCTAAAACCGAATCTACTTGCTCAAGCTGGCAAAGAGTTCGTTCTGCTTAAACTTTTCCGTTTGGAGGGCCAGGCGCGTTAAACTCGGCAGTCGCTCAGGATGTTGCCCAAGTATCCGTCAGTTTGTCTTCCCAAGGGCCTTCCAAATCTGGTAGAATGGTTGGTTGCACATAAAAATCCGTGGAGCAATGTTGTGAAACAAACGACCTTATACTGTCTGATTTCCGGAATCCTGGGTGGATTACTGGTCTTGGTGCTATCGCACGGTCCAAGCATCGAAGCGATTTCGACTGCCCAGGTACCCGCCGCGGGATCCGTTGGCACTGGCCCTGTCGGTGGACCTGCCCTTGGCTTGCCGATGCCGCCGTCCGATCCAAGTACCATGCCGCCGACCGCAGCAATTGCCGGTTCCAAAAATCCGCCGGAGGCGAGCGAGTACACGACCGAGGAGCGGGTTAATATTTGGGTCTATGAGCAAGTCAACCGCAGCGTGGTGAATATCACCACGAAGGGGTTTCAGGGCGAACGGTTCTTATTGGTCGAGGTGCCATCAGAAGGGGAAGGGAGCGGCGTGGTGCTGGACCGCCAGGGACATATTCTTACAAACTTTCATGTTGTGGATGGCGCTCGCCAAGTCCAGGTGGCGTTATTCGACGGCAATACGTACGATGCCCGAATGATCGGCCAGGATCCGGCCACCGACGTAGCAGTACTCAAGATCGATGCTCCGCCGACATCGCTGTTTCCGGTCGTTTTCGGCAATTCGACCCAGTTGCGGGTTGGGCAGCGCGTGTTTGCCATCGGCAATCCTTTTGGGCTGGAGCGGACGCTGTCGACCGGCATCATATCCAGTTTGAATCGTTCGTTGCCCAGTCGCCGCTCGGGCCGATCGCTGAAGTCGATCATTCAGATCGACGCGGCGATCAATCCGGGTAATTCGGGTGGGCCGCTGTTGGATGGTCATGCGCGGATGATCGGCGTGAATACGGCGATCGCCAGCAAGACGGGGGAGAGCGTGGGCGTGGGATTTGCCATCCCCGTGAGTACGATCGCGCGCATCGTGCCACAGTTGATCCACGAAGGACGCGTGCGTCGGCCGGAAGCAGGCATCGTGCGGGTCTATCAGACCGACCAAGGTCTGCTGATCGCCACGCTTGCCCCGGGGAGTCCCGCCGAGCGAGCCGGGTTGCGCGGGCCCAAGGTCGTCCGACAGCAGAAACGACAAGGACCGTTTGTCTATGAGTATAAAACGGTCGATCGATCGGCGGCCGACTTGATTGTGAGCGTTGATGGAAAGCCGGTCAAGACGGCCGACGATTTCCTCGACGTGATCGAGAGCAAACGCCCTGGCGAACAGGTAACGATCAGCGTGATCCGCAGCGGTCAGCAGCGGCAGGTTCCGCTGGTATTGGAAGCCGGGGAGTAGCTTCTCGGAGGCTGTCCAAAAACATGAGTGCCGTGGATGGGCTTTAGCCCTGATTATTCATAAATTGTAGGGTGCGTGGAGCGAACCGCCAGGGAAATGGTGGGTTATGCACGAAATCCAACGAACGGCAACCTTTCACCCTGGTTTAGACCGGTTCGCGCAACGCACCACTGCGATTGAGTTTCCGTGCTCCACCCACCCTACGATGAATAATCCGGACTGGAAGTAGGGCAATGCAAAGTTGGGGGCTTGTCTTATCTGGCAAAAATCGCAAAAAACTCCTATGGACTCAGATTGGACTCCGTGAGTATCCTACCACACCACAAAGTGTCGTCCGTGTCAGACTTGCACTGCGACGTTCAAGGAGGAACTCGCCATGCCTATTCGACAGATTCGATTTACTCGCAATCTTTCTCTCGCCAGCCTTGTGCTGGGGATTCTTTCAGTCGCGATCGTCGGCCTGGCCATGGCCGGCGATCAGCGTCCCCCTGGGCGATCCCGGCCCGAACCGGTTCGCTTAGCCGATGGCAGTGCATCGCAGCCGGGCGAAGTCAGGAACCTGCCGATGGGCGAGCCAACTCCTGCGCCGCGTCAACTGGCCGTACCGAGCAGACTGGATCACTTGGAACCGACCACTCCGGTCGCTCCGGCAACCATCGCCCCGGCGACTGCCGCCAAGCCCGAGGCGACCAACCGCGGTGCGCCGCTGGTCCCCGTGCCAGACGCAAAAAACCTCGGACCAGCCGAGATTGAGGTCACCAGTTTCCACGGCATCACCCCAGGCGCAAGCACCCGGAACGACGTGGAAAAAACCTGGGGAAAGCCCAAAGATTCTCGAAAGACCGACACCGGCTTGACTCAGTTGTACTCGGTCGATCCGTTTCAGCGCATCGAGGTGGCTTATTCGAGCGACAATAGGGTCACGTCGCTGGTTATTCGCCTTGAACGCGGCTTTCCCGCTGCACAGGTCGCCGAACAGTTAGAACTGTCCAAGGTCCAGCCCGTACTGGTTTCCAACGAGTTGGGTGAGGTTCTTGGGCAGTCGTATCCGGAGCGTGGAGTACTCTTTTCCTTTGAACCGGCTACCGACCCGAGTAAGGCACTCAAAAAAGTTACGCATATCGTCCTGGAGCCAATCACGGCGGAATCCTTTGTGCTTCGTGCCGAAACGAACATCGATATTCGCCCCGAATTCAGCCTGAACGACGCCGAACGGGCAATCAAGCTTCAGCCGGGCAATGCCCGGGCCTTATGGCTGCGGAGCCGTGCTCTGACCTCGCTTGGCCAGCATGAGCAGGCCGTGACCTCGGCGTCGGAGGCGGTTCGCCTCTCGCCTCGCGATGCCCGATACCAACTCACCAAGGCCCAAACCTTGCGGCAGGCCGGCCGTATTGACGACGCCACTCAGGAAGCGGAGAAAGCTATCGCATTGAGCGAGAAGCGTCCCCACGTCAAAGCAAGGGCGTTGTGCCTGCTCGGCGATTTGAAAGGCTCCGGCACACATCCTGACCAGAAACAGGCCATGCAACTGCACATGCAGGCATTGCAGACGGCCGAGGGATTGATCTCCGATAAGCATCCGGCGATTCGCGTCGCTGCCAAGGAGGTGTTGTTGGACGCTCATCTTGGCGCCTTGCACGACATTACCTGTGGGGCCTGGCGTGAGAAAGAGCGTTCCGCCGAGAATTGGATCGTCAAGGCTACGGAAATTGCCCAAAACCTGATTAAGGCCGAAAGCGGCAGTGACGAGTACCTCTTCCGTGTCAGCACGCGAGCCTTGTCGGCAGACGTCGGACTGCAAGGCAAGCTCGATCCGGTAAAATGGGCGAAGGAGGTGGTGCGGAGTGGCGAGGTTCTGATTTCCGGTGCCCCAGAAGTCGGCCGCAAGGCCGAATTGCAGTGGCAGGTCGCCTTGTCGCTTTACGACGTCATGCAAGTCTACCAGATGCGCTCAAATCAGGATGAAGCCCTGCGCCATGGTGAATTGGCCATCGGCTACCTGGAGAAGAGCGGGCGACAAAACAAGTCGCCTTCAGCAGCCTACTTGCTCGGCCGTACTTATTTCCGCATGGGAGCCGTCCATGCCAACAATCGCCAGGACCACCGCACGGCCGTAATCTGGTTTGAAAAAGCCGTTCCGTTGCTTGGCAAGTCGCCACCGCAGGAAGCCATGATCGATATTGGCCGACTCGGCGATTCGTTCGTCAGCATGGGCGTTTCTTACTGGAGTGCCGGTCATCGAAAGAAAGCCGTTGCGCTTACGACCCATGGAGCCGATTTGATTGAAGAGGCCGTTCGTAATGGCACTCACGATCGCAGCGTGCTTGTGATTCCCTACACAAACTTAGCCGCCATGAACCGCGAATTAGGCGATAGTGCAGGTGCGGCACGCATGCAAGAACTGGCCGAAAAGGCCAAGGGATCCACGATCCGGTAGCGCTAGCCGGATTATGATCGAGGCCCCTCTACCTCTTAATCAAATCCTTCACCGTCATCCCCGACGGGATCATCGGCATCACGTGCTCCTGGTAGGGCACCTGCACGTCCAAGAGATAGGGGCCAGGAAAATTGATCATCTCCAGCAGCGAGTCGCGGAGATCTTTCTTCTTCGATACATGCCTGGATCCCCACTGAAAACCTTTGGCAACGGTAGCGAAGTCGGGATAACGCTCTTCGGGCGTGATGCCGTCGCCCAGGCCAAACGCCTCCGGATGGTCGATGGGACCGAGATAGGTGTTGGCGCGGTTTGAAGCGTGGAAACGATCTTCCCACTGTACAACCATGCCTAAGTGCATGTTATTCAGCAGCAGCACCTTGACCGGCAACTTCTCTGTGTAGCAAGTGGCCATCTCCTGGATGTTCATCAGGAGACTGCCGTCGCCGTCGACGTCAATGACCAAAGCGTTGGGGTGGGCAGCCTTAGCACCCATTGCGGCGGGCAGGCCGAAACCCATGGTACCCAGACCGGCACTAGAAAGCCAGCGGCGCGGCTGGCGGAACTTGTAATACTGGGCCGCCCACATCTGATGCTGGCCCACGCCGGTGCAAATGATCGTGTCGAGATCTTTGGTCAACTGCCACATCAAATCGAGGGCATGCTGAGGTAGGATGCCTTCAAAATCGTGGTTGTAGTCCAGGGGATCTTCCTTCTTCCAGACGTCGATCTTGCGATGCCACTCACTGAGATCAGCAGGCGTCTGGACGATCTTGTTCAACTCGGCCAGGGCGTACTTCAGGTCGCTACAGATCGGCAACTGGACCTTTTTGATCTTGTTGATCTCCGATGGATCGATGTCGATATGCACGATCGTCGAACGGCTGGCGAATTCCGAGACTTTGCCGGTCACGCGGTCGTCAAATCGCACTCCGAAGGCCAAGAGCAGGTCGCAGTTATCGACGGCGTAGTTGGCATACACGGTGCCATGCATGCCGAGAAAGCTTAGCGACAGGGGATCATCGCCCGGAAAGGCACCGAGGCCCATGATCGTGGTGGTCACGGGGATTCCCGTCTTGCGAGCCAAGGCGATCAGCTCCTCGCTGGCCCCGGAGGCGATGATGCCACCGCCTGCATAAATCACCGGCCGCTTCGCACGGCAGATCAGGGCAGCCAGCTCGGCGAACTGTGCCGGCGTGGCTCGACACTGCTCGACATGGTAACCGGGTAGGTTCATCGGCGCATGGTAATCGGGCACGGTCTGCGCAATCTGCACGTTCTTTGGCAGGTCGATCAGCACGGGACCAGGCCGGCCGGTGGTCGCAATGTGAAATGCCTCGCGCATGATCCGGGCAATGTCCTCTACGTGAGTCACGAGGTAATGATGCTTAGTCACACTGCGACAAACTTCGACAATCGGAGTTTCCTGGAAGGCATCGGTGCCAATGACGCTGGTGCTCACCTGGCCGGTGATGGCCAGCATGGGGATGCTGTCGAGCTTGGCGTCGGCGATCGCGGTCACTAAGTTCGTGGCACCGGGACCGCTGGTGGCCACACAAACGCCGATCTTACCCGTGCTCCGCGCGTACCCTTGCGCGGCAAAACCGCCGCCCTGCTCATGCCTCGGCAAAATGACGCGAAGCTTATCGCGGAACCGCGTGAACGCCTGATGTAGAGGAATGCTCGTACCGCCGGGATAGGCAAAAATCGTATCCACCCCGTGGTTTACCAGCGACTGAACCACAATGTCCGCCCCACAAACGGGTGATAGCGTGCTGGCGATTGGGCAGGCATCTTTGCCAGCCCCGATAACAGAGGTGTTGGAGTTCATGGTCATAGACGTTTTCATCCGCAAGGGGCGTAAAATCTCAAGGGAACGCGATTTTCGATAAACAATCAAGTCTATCTTCAAACGCCCTGGAACTCAAGCGAACCTGAGTATAAAATGTTCCACCATGAGCAATTTTGTTGATATCTCGTTCGATTGTCTGCCGTTGCGCTCGGTACCCCGTTTTGATGTGCCGCTGGACGATGCCGCACCCGAGGTCGTGGAATTTGCCCAGCGGGTCCGCCGGGCCGTCACAAAGCATGGACAGTTCAACACCTACTACTTGTACGATGCCGAGTGCGTATTCCACTTGACGAATGACGAAAAGATTGGCCTGGTCGGCTTTCGTTTTGAAGGCACGGTTCTCACCGATAGCGAGGATCTGAAAACGCTCGATTGCGAACTGGAGATCGAGTTGGCAAGCGAGGTCTGCGACTGGCTGACGGCGGACGTCGTCGTTTGGCTCAAGGAAACGGTGGGGCACGCCGTTCGCGTCGAGTTTGATCGCTACATCCAGGCTGGTGACCTGAAACGGACCATCGAGCGGCTTGAAAAACTCCGTGCCGAGAGCGACGCCCAAGGTGGATTTCTCGGAATGGGACTGTGAGGAAGCGAGGAGCAGGGAGTAGGGAATAATGAATAATCGGGACCAAGCAGCCGCCGGTGGGCCAGGATCCTCAAATCTCAAATCTCAAATCTCAAATCTCAAATCTCAAATTCCTCCCCCTACTCCCGGCCTCTTGTCCGGCCGCCTCGTTCTCGTTACTCGTCCTGGCGAACAGGCCCAGGAACTGCGCGAGCTGCTCACGGTCCTGGGTGCTGCGGTTTTGGAACAGCCGGGCATCACGGTTTCCGATCCGCCCGACTGGTCGCCGGTTGATGCGGCATTGGAGCATGTTGAAGGCTACGACTGGCTCGTCTTCAGCAGCAGCAACGGCGTGAAACGGTTGCTCGATCGGCTCTTGCTCCGCGGCGGCAGTCTCAAGCAGCTTGCTAGCGTGAAGCTCGCTGCCATTGGACCGGGCACTGCGGCCGAGTTGGTTCGACATGGCCTCGCGGCCGATGTTGTGCCGCTAGAGTATCGCGCCGAGTCACTGGCCGATGCCCTTGCTCCACATGCTGCCGGCAAACGATTTCTACTGGCTCGGGCCAGTCGTGGCCGGGAGGTACTGCCGGAGCAATTGATTGCTGCCGGTGGCATCGTGGAACAGGTCGTGGTCTACTCCACCAACGATGTCGTAACGGCCGATCCCCAGGTCGCTGCCGCCCTAGCGGCCGGGCAGATCGATTGGGTCACGGTCACCAGTTCGGCTATCGCACGAGCGATCGTCGCTCTCTTTGGCGAGCAATTGCGCAAGGCCCGCCTGGTCAGCATCAGTCCAGTCACTTCGCAAACCTTGCGTGAGCTGGGCCATCCGCCCGCCGCCGAGGCCACCGAGTACACGATGGCCGGTCTGGTCGCCGCGATTGTACGGAGTACTAGGCCAGATCGTTCTGCCAGCGTTGCAAAAGCTGCATCGCCGCCAGTGGCGTGACGTTGTTCAAATCAAGCTTCCGCAACTCGTCGATCAGCGGATGATCGACGGAACCAAAGAGCGTGAGTTGGATGTGCGATTTCTTCTCCGCTGGTCGCGGTCGAGCGATCTTAGCGCGGCCCTCGGCATCCAAGTGCTCTTCTTCCAACTGGGCGAGGATCTCCTTGCTCCGTTGGACCACCTCGCGCGGCACGCCGGCCAGCCGAGCAACGTGGATGCCGTAGCTTTTGTCGGCCGCACCGGGAATGATCTTGTGCAGGAAGATCACTTCTTCCTGCCACTCGCGCACGGCCACGTTGAAGTTCTTCACGCCCGTGAGCGATTTTTCCAGGTCAGTCAACTCGTGATAGTGTGTCGCAAAGAGCGTGCGACAGCCAATATGCTCGTGCAAAAATTCCACCACGCTCCAGGCGAGCGAGAGGCCGTCGTAAGTACTCGTGCCGCGGCCAATCTCGTCCAAAATCACAAGGCTCCGCGACGTGGCCGTGTTCAATATCCGCGCCGTCTCGGTCATCTCAACCATGAACGTGCTTTGCCCCCGGGCCAGTTCGTCGCTGGCGCCAACACGGGCAAAAATGCGGTCTGCCACCCCGATCCGCGCCTCCCGGGCAGGCACGAAACTGCCGATCTGGGCCAACAGCGTGATTAAAGCCACTTGGCGAATGTACGTACTCTTGCCCGCCATGTTCGGTCCGGTGATCAAGAGGATTGTGCCGTCAGAAGGACCGGCTGCGACATCGTTGGGCACGAAGGTGCCTTCCGGCTCGATTACGTCCAAAACTGGGTGCCGCCCGTCGATGATTTTCAACTCCGGCTCCTCGACGACCTCCGGCTGGCAGTAATTCCGTTGCCGTGCAAGCTCGGCCAGCGAGACCAGCACATCGAGTTGGGCCAGCACGTCGGCGGTGGCTTGCATCTGCCGCCGCGCTGCGGCCACGGTCTCGCGCAGCTCCAGGAAAAGCTTGTACTCCAGCTCCTTCGACTTATCGTCCGCCGTAAGAACCTTCTCCTCATACTCCTTCAGTTCGGGCGTGATGTAACGCTCGGCGTTCTTCACCGTCTGCTTGCGGATGTACTCTTCGGGGATTTTTTCGCGGTGCGTGTTGGTGATTTCAATGTAGTAGCCAAAAACCTTATTGAAGCCGACCTTGAGTGTTGAAATGCCGGTCCTCTGGCTCTCTTCGGCCTGGTAGCGGGCGATCCACTGCTTGCCGCCGTGGGCCAGTTCGCGCAGGGCGTCCAGCGGCTCGTGGTAGCCCTCGCGAATGAAGCCGCCATCGCGGCTCGACAGCGGGCAGTCGTCGGCCAGGCTCGCGTCGAGCCGGCTTCGCAGGTCGGGGCAGAGATCGATCTCGGCTTCGAGTTGATTGAGGAGCGCGCTTTTGCGTGCCGTCAGCTTGGCCTTCAATCCCGGCAAGGCACGGAGTGTGCGGCCGAGGAAACTTAAGTCGCGTGGGCTTGCCCGGCCAGTCGTCACGCGGGCTAGGAGTCGTTGCACATCGTAGACCTTTCGCAAGGTTTCGTGCAGATGATCGGCCAGGGCCGCGTCGGACACCAGCTCGGCGACGGCCTCTTGCCGGGCCCGGATCGCTGACACATCGATCAGCGGGTTAGCGAGCCAATCGGCCAGGAGCCTCGCGCCCATTGCGGTGACGGTGCGATCCAGCACGGCCAGTAGCGAGCCTTCGCGGCGGCCCTCACGAATGGTCCGCGTAATCTCCAGGCTGCGGCGGCTTGCTTCATCGATCTCCAGGGCCGTGGAACTGCGATAGGATACGAGATGATCGACATGCTCCAGCGAGGTTTTTTGTGTTTCATTGAGATAATCGATCACGACACCCGCGGCACGCAGGGCCTGATCGTCGCCCGGCTCGTTGCTGAAGCCAAAACCTTCCAGGTTGTTGGTGCGGAAGTGCTTGAGAAGATTCTGTCGTGCCGTTTCCAGCGAGAAAGCCCAACCGGGCCGCCGCGTGACGAGCATCTTTTCGTTGAGATGCTGCGGCAGCGGCGGGGCGTCTTCAGCCAACAGACATTCGGCGGGCGCGATCCTCGCAAGTTGATCAGGGAGTTGGGCTGCGGGAAAATGAGCCGCCACGAACCGGCCTGTCGAAATTTCCACCCAGGCCAGGCCGACCGGATCGCCGGGCGAAACAGCGGCCAGGTAGTTGCTTTCGCGGGGATCGAGCAGGGCGTCGTCGGTGATCGTGCCCGCGGTGACGACCCGCGTGACTTCACGCTTGACGAGTCCCTTGGCCAGCTTGGGGTCTTCGACCTGTTCGCAAACCGCTGCCCGGAATCCGGCGGCAATCAGCTTGGCTAGGTAGCTTTCCAACTGGTGAAAGGGAAAGCCGGCCATCGGCGTGCCGTTCTCACCTTTATCGCGCGAGGTGAGGGCCAAATTGAGCACGCGGGCGGCGGTCTTGGCGTCCTCATTAAACATCTCGTAAAAGTCGCCCATCCGAAACAGCAGCAAGGCGCCGGGGCATGCCCGCTTCGCCTCTTCATACTGCTTCATCATGGGAGTGATTGTTGTCATAAGCGTTTTATTTTTGGCTCTTCGACAAAATTAGTGGGTAAAAATCGGTGAGTAGGACGAGGCTTGTTGAAAAGGCTATAATTGATTAGCGGCCTTCGAGAACATGATTTGCTATACTATAGTGAAGCGAGAGCGAGTGGAGTAATGGGAACCCCGTGAACAATGTTACCGCTTTTTGACGATTTTGGCAATTTGCCGAAGGGAATCCACCGCTGTTCCATGGCCGAGTAGGTAGCGCGTTTCGGAAGTGGCTCCGACGAGCGGGCAGCAGAGATTAGCGAACTCTTACGGTTCGTCGAGGCAGCCAGGACCGCGGGCGTTCACCGCCTGCTCGTGAACGGCAGTTTTGTGACCGACAGGCTATCGCCGAATGACGTGGATGTTGTTTTCGTGCCCGGTATCGATTATCCCCGTCAAAGTCAGCCTTTGGACGGAGACGATTCAGTTTGGCCCTATCTTCATATCATTGTCGCGGCCGACGACGCTGATTTTGAGGCGTGGGCTACCCAGCAATTTGCCACTGATCGGAAAAAACGCCCGAAGGGCGTTGTGGAGGTTCTGCTATGACCGAATTACTAACCCCCGAGGGTTATGAACAAACGAAGGAAAAACTCCGCGATTTGCAATCGCGCCTGGCGGAAATCAAAAAACGCACAGACCTGGCACCGGCACACTTGGCCAGCGTTCGACGATCTTACAACTCGATGATTCGCGAATACCTGCAAGAGATCAGACTGTACGAAGTCAAGCAGTCTAAGCTAAACACCCTGACGCCAGTCTGATGGGTTTGGATTGGACTCATGGGCGCTAAAACAGTTTCCCTGCAATGAGCGCGCAGGGCAACCAGTACGCAAAACAGGGAATGCAGAAAAGTGCAGCGGTTCCCCAATAGCTCCAAGGTGGCCGTCCTCGGATTTGCAAGAATGCGACCGAGGCAACGACCAAGAAGACATACCCAATAGCCAACCACGAATGAGAATCAACCCAATCAATGAGGGCCATGGCGCGCAAAGTCTTGCCATTCATCACCAGGAAGTGCCGGTTGCGGATTTCCATTGCCAGCCGTGCCAGATAATGACTGAATAAGCACAAGGCGAAGAACACGGCCATGCAGACATAAATCGCCGCGTGCTTATTGATCGCTCTAAAAATCACTTCGCTCTTCATTCCCCACCCCCCTCCTCGAATGCCTGACGCTCAAACGGATTGTCGAGGTAGGGCCTGCGGCACATGACCCATAACACCAGGGAGCAACCCAGGTAAGCAGGCCCCATCAGCGGTCCCCATCGCTCAAACTGGCAAACATGAACCAGTTCGTGATCGCGGGAAATGTCCAGTGCGGCGTCGGTCTGCCCGAATACCGTGTGGCCCAAGGTGAATGCTATCGCACCTTCCCCGAAGAAGAACCGCTGCAAAAGCCACTTCACGCTGCCGCCATGGAACTCGATCACGCGCCCGCGGATACGGACACGGCCACCCGTGCAAAGGCCGATGGAGCCAAAAAATATGCCGAGCAACGTGTACGGAGAGGCCCAGATTATGGCGAGGAGGCGAAGGGGCATGGTGATGATTAACGAGGACGAACGAGACAATGGTCCAGCTATACTAACCCAAGATCGTGAAAATTGCATTAGGAACACTGTCTAATTTGGGCGGTGCCGCATGCCGATGCCAACAACTTTTCCCCAGTCTGACCGCCGCAGTGGTTCTGTTGATGGCGTCGTTCGACAGCAATTTCTTCCGTAATTTTCCGGCCGTTTGTCGTTCCAAGATCGCAAGAGAGTAGTATCCACTGGCCGATCGCGTCCGGCCTGTTAGAATCGGTCGCTTCCAAGCCCTACAGGAGAACTGCAAAGTCCAACGCGAAGGGGTCAGGTCCCTGTTTTCGAGCAAGGATCTCGCGTGAATTCCTTGCGTTTTCGCCGAAAAATGGACCAGACCCCGGACTTTGTGACTGCTCGAACAACCGTAGGCTTATTGGTGGGACTCGCCTTGGCTCGGCCCTTTTAGGCCTTATGACTGTTCAAGTTGAAAGGAATTTGACGAATGAATCAAGAGTTTGTGCCTAGAATGACCCTGCCTGAGCCTGCCGACGATGTTGTGGGCGAGGTGCCAACTGCGGAAAACCCAGCGATTGAAACGGCGTCCAGCGAATACTTGGGCCGCTGGAACCGGCTGGTTAGCACAACCAACTGGGAGAAGGGGCGGATCGTGGCCGAGTGGCGAGATGCCCTGATTGTGGCTGGTGCGCCAGTGGCCGCTTACACCGATGATGCCTGGAGCCAGCGCGTCGGCAGCGTCACGCCCCAACATACGGGCCGCTTGCGGCGGGTTTACCAGCGGTTTGCTTCGATGCAGGACGTATACCCCGGCTTGCACTGGAGTCACTACCAGGCCGCCCTGGATTGGGACGACGCCGAGATGTGGCTTGAAGGGGCTGTGCAGAACCGTTGGTCGATTTCTCAGATGCAGGGGAAGCGGTCGCGAACGCTTGGCACACTCGTGGAAGAGAGCGTGGAAGCAACGGCTGTCGAAGTTGATGAAGACTCTGCCGCACCGGCCGATCTCCCGCCGACAGTGGGGGGGGGCTCGATGATCGAAGCCCGCGAGGGGGCTGATGCGGATAGCTATGAGGCGGATCCTTCCGAGATGACTGACGAAAGTGTCCCATTCGAGACGGCCGATTCTTACGCTGGTGATGAGCCGCCCATCCGGCCGTTCGAGAACCTCCCCGCCTTGCCGGCCGACCTTCGCGATGCCTTTGACGGATTCAAGCTGGCGATTATCCACCATCGAATTTCAAATTGGCAGGAAGTCAGCATTGAGGATGTTTTAGCCACCTTGGAGGCATTGCGGCAGTTGGTCCTGGTGCCTGCGGAGGCGTAGAACTGCGAACTTCCGATTCCCATTTGATTCCTCCCTGTGAAACGACCGATCTAGTCCGATGCGAGAGGCTGCATATTCTGGGCACGCGGTTCATGGATGGATGGGAGACACACGGAATGTTTCACCGGCGAACGGATTTTAGTTGGCCCTTGATCGTCGTCTTGGTAGGTCTTTTTTTCTTAAGTCTCAAGCTACCGCGGCAGTGGGAGGGGATTGCTCGGCCTACTGTATTGGCCATGAAGCCACATAAGCCATTGCAGGCTAATGAGTTGCATGTAGCCCATGCCAGCCGGCCTGAAGGTTCGCCGTTGGAGGCATTTCGCTCAATTAAGCCTGCCCGCCACGTCGCCAGCAATATCGGTGGCCTTATTAGCTCCCCCCCACCGGCGATCAACGAGGCGCAGCCTGCCGTTATTGTACCGGTTGCGATCTTGAAATCGCCAGTGCAGGAAGTCGTTTCTGCTGCTGCACCTGTCGAAGAGCCGCTTGTCGATCTTGGAGTTCGGCGTTTGCCGCCGCCGGAAACCGAAGTAGTCCAGACGCTGCCATCTGGGCATCCAAGCGAAGATTCTGACGTGGTTCGTCAACCTCTGCCTTTCACGGCGACTCCCGAACCATCTGTCGCGGCCGAACCGTCCATCGCGGCCGAACCGTCCATCGCGGCCGAACCGTCCATCGCGGCCGAGCCGTCCATCGCGGCCGAACCGTCGCCCGCGATTGCGGAAATGGTTCCAAACCCGGTACGTCCCGTGGTTCCCGAACCGCAGCCTCCGACCGCACGGATTGCGCCGTCAGCAGAGTCGCAACCGGTCCTTTCGCAGCCGTTCCTTTCGCAACCTAACACCATCTTGACCGCGGACGGTGCGAAGCCGGCGGAGAGTGCAATGCCGGCAGAAAAGGCCGATGTGGGTGCGCCACCGGCAACTGAATCTGCTGCTGGCGAACCGCCGATGAAGGCCATCGGGCGAGCCTGGGAAGAGCCGACGGATCTGATTTTTCAACTGGAGGAGTTGAAGAAGCACGAGATCACTCAAAGTTGGGCAGCCGAAGCGACCGTTGCCGTCCGCAAGTTGGGCCCCGCAATCTCGGTTGGCGCGGCGGAGACGACGGCGATTCTTCAGCGTATGGAACAACTGACAGGTGAGACCTCGTCGCTGCTGACGAAGATCAAGGATGAAACCCTTGCCCAAAATTTATCTCGCACAGCCCTCGCCATGGGACGGCGGATCACGGTCTGGAAGCAAATTGGCCGGATGGGTGGCATGGTCGCTGCCGACGCTCCCGCGCCTGCCGTCGATCCGCGAAGCTTCAATAAGTGCTTGAACGAGATCGAACAGCTCACGAGCAATTCGTCGGAAGGAACCGCATGGCGGAAGTACTTGCTGATTGAGTCCTTGCGCGAGTGGGCGGCGCGCCGCCGCAACAACGATGAGCGGTTGCCGCGAGAACTAGCCTTGCAGGTGCTCATGCGTTTGAACCAGATGTCGGTCAGTTCACACCAGCGGCACTTCCTCACCTCGGGTCCGATAGCCTCGCTCCACCAGGAGATGCTGCGCCATACGGCCGAACCGGTGGACTCAAACCGTTTGCTGCAACACCTTGAGAATTACGAGAAGAGTGGGCTGCCCAGCGATGCCCGGTTGCTGGCGCGAGACTGCCAATTTTTAGCGGTCAGCTCGGGAGTAGCGCAACAGGAGTTGGGCGAGCGGATCGAAATGCACTACCGCAACGCCAACCTGCGGATTGCCGTCACCTCTGAGTTGCTCAATCGCATCATTCCCAAACGGGAACCGCAGTACGCGCCGGTGAGCGATACCATTCAGGGAGTGCCGGTTCGCGGCCAGAGCCTGATGGCTAGCGAAATTACCGTGCGAATGATTCCCGATCCACATCGCGTCCGCATGGCGTTGGAAGTCAATGGCGAGGTGGCCTCCCTCACCCGTTCGACCGCTGGCCCCGCCACCTTCTATAGCGATAGCGAATCGAGCTATGTCGCTCGAAAGCCATTGGAGCTCAGCCTCCGCGGGATTCGCATGGGTGAGACAGAAGTTGCCGTGGACAATAGTTCGCAGTTGCGTAGCATTGCCACCGACTTCGATCGCATGCCGCTTATCGGCCAAATGGCCCGCAACATGGCCCACTCGCAGCACGACCAGAAGATGCCGGCCGCCAACGCGGAAGTTCGCGGAAAAATTGCCGCTAAGGCAAAGGAACGAGTTGATCGGGAGACGACCGAACAGATTTCTGTCGCCGCCAAGCGACTGAACGAAGAAGTGCTTGGCCCGATGGATTCGTTGCTGCTAGATCCGATGATGGTCGCCGCGGAGACGACCGAGAAGCGTTTCAGCATGCGGATTCGTCTCGCCGGTCCCGATCAGCTTGGCGGCCACACGCCGCGCCCACAGGCACCGGCGGATAGCTTGGCGAGTGTTCAGATTCATGAGAGCATGATCAACAACATGCTACAGCGGCTCGAGTTGGACGGTCAGACCTTCGATCTGGCCGGGCTTGGCCAGCGGCTTGCCGAGCGGTTCCATCGCTTCCAGCCTAAACCGGTCGATCCGGATCAGGCAGACGTGAAGATCTCGTTTGTCGCCAAGGATGCAATCCATGTCCGTTGTAACGATGGCCGCCTGGAGATCACGCTTGCGATCGCCCGACTGAGCAAGGGATCGCGGAAGTGGAAGGATTTCCAGGTTCGCGCCTTCTACCGGCCGGTTGTACAGGGACGTTCGGTCGATCTGGCTCGCGACGGCATCGTGCAGTTGATTGGCCCGCGAATGAACGCCGGCTCGCAGATTGCCTTGCGAGGCGTATTCTCGAAGGTTTTCTCCCAGAAAGAGCCGATTCACGCGACACCCGAATCGTTCGTCAAGAATCCGAAACTCGACGGCGTCGTGGTGACGCAGTTCGTCATCGACGACGGCTGGATTGGGGCCGCAATCAGCCCGCAGCGGACGGTAACGGCACAAACGGGAACGGCGCGGCGGTAAAGACGCAAGCGGGACAAGCCATACTGCCCGCGGTTGAGATTGTCACTAACCCGAAGCGCAAGC
>JANXQG010000596.1 GCA_025356915.1 Planctomycetota bacterium
GCCATTCCTGACGTCGTCCAAGCGAGGTATTGTCCCCGAGCGGCGCATGCCGCCAGGCGCCACGCTTCGTATCCATCCGGTCGAGGAGCAGGAAGAGGAATTCCGCCAGGCCAAGGCCGGGTGAGGGATCAAGGCCCAGCATTTCCACCCGTCGCCAATCGCACGACGACGCGGTTGCCGTGTACTTCCGTGACCAGGACTTGGCTGTCACGGGAGATGAACTCCCCTGTGGATATCACGTCGACCAGGTGGTTTGCGAAGCGGGCCTTGCCGCTGGGACCCAAGGGAGTCGTCGCCACGCCGACAGCGCCTACAAGGTTATCGAGATCGACCAGCATCTCGCGACGGCTGATGATCTCGGCCTCTTCACCTTCCGGCGGCGCGAGGAAGACATGCCGCAATACTGGCGAGCGAGGCAGCCAATGGTTCAGCGCCCAGACCACGCCGATCAGACCGCCCACGGAGAGCGTCAGCGTGAGGAGCGAGTTCTGCAAGCGATCCAACTGATATTCGTTCTGCGGGATAAAGAACGTCTGGCTGGCCAGAACGATTGAAGTCAAGATCAAGGCCCCGCCGCCAAGGCCAAAGATCATGAAGCCGGGCAGAACAAAGATTTCCGTCAGCAGGCAGATGCAGCCAGTGACGAAGAGCGTCACTTCAAGCCAACCCGCAGTCCCTTCGAGGAAGTGGCTCCAGAAGAACAGAGCGAAAGCGACTACGGCTATAAAGGCCCCAACACCGAGGCCGGGCGCGTGGAGTTCAATATAGATGCCCAGCCCGCCAAGGAAGATCAACATCGCGACCATCTCCGGCCGGCCAAGGAAGCGTGCCAGGTGATCGACCCAGCCAGGCTCGACGAGGGTCGGATCGTTTTCCATGCCGTAGTTCTGTTTGAACTGCGTGAAGTTTTCGACCACCCGAGTGGCCAGCCCGAACTCCTGGGCCTTTTCACCGCTCAGCGAAAGCACCTGCCCAGGCGTTGTCACGCGATCGCCTTTCTCCCAGGGCAGGCCTTTCTCGCCTTTCTCGCGCAAGGGCTGGCGGCTGGACAGTTCCTCATCGCTGAAGTACTCCACATCGCCCAACCGCTGGCAGCGGTAGACGTCTAGTCCTGGGTCGAACATGGCTGCCCAAAGCGACCAGGAGCGAGACTTGTGGCGAGCCAGAGAATCGCGGAGCATGAGCCGGTTGCGGCGGATCTCGTCGGGTGTCATTTGATAGAGCCCCGGTCCGCCAAGGATCGCCCGGGGGTGCATGATGATCTGATCGCAGGCCAGGGCCACCAGAGCGGCGTCGGCGCGGGCTTCATTGGGAATGTAGGCGACGGTGCGGATTTCTTCGCGCGGAAGTTCGATGAGGTAGTCCGCCAGCCGTTTGCTTTCCAAAGGAGCGCCACCGGGGCTATCAATCCAGAGGCAGACAAAATTCACGCCCTTGCGCCGCTCCTCGTCGATGAGCCGCTCGATGCCGTCGATCTGGCTGGCTTTGATCGGGCCTTTGATCTCGACGCGGATCGGCCGCCAGGTGTTACCGCCCGAGGGATCGCCTTCGTCCGTACCGGGCGAAAGCTGCATCTGACGGATCACGTCGCGACGTTCGTCGGCCAGGAACTTAGCGATTCCCCAGTCGCGGCCTTCGATGCCGGTGAACTGCCACACCTCGCCCGGCCGCTTGATCGTTTCTGGTGGCGAAAGTAGGCGATGCTTCTTGGTGATTTCCGGCAACTGGCTGGGAGTGACGAATTGCACGTCGAGTTCGGTTTTCACTTTGAGTACCTGTCGGGCCTTATCGAGCATCCCCAAGGCAATCTCGGGCGGCACCGTGTGACGACTGCGGGCAATCTCTTCATAGGCCGCGAGCATGGTGTTGTTGATCACTTTTTCGTCGGCGCCTGCGTCGCCCATCGTGGCCGTTGAACTCATGATGATCTGCTCACAAGCCATGGCCACCATCACCGCATGGCCGTTGAGTACCTTGGGAATGTAGGCAACCGTGCTGGCTCCGTTAAGCTCGTCGCTGGTGAGGAAGCGGGCCAGCTCGTAGGCTCGCCCAAATTGGGTGCCTTGGCCAGCGTGGGCGGCCCCTTCAGGCACGATGAATTCGAGGACGAAGACGGGCCGCTCGTCGTGGACGGCACCTAGGGTGCGCTGGATCAGTTGCTTCACGCGCAGGACGATGCTGTTATCGAGCGGCAGAGGAACGCGGATCCATTGCCCCTGCCGGCGGGGACGTTCTTTCTCATCTTGCACGGGTCCGTCTGCCGCAGCGGCCGGCTGCTCCGGCTTTTGCTCTGGGGCGGCAACGGCAAAACTACAGCGCCCGGCAAATAGCGCCAGTAGGAAGAAACCCAGCAGATGGGGGATGGATCGCAGGCTCGCAATAGGCGGAAAGGTACAGGTCATGAAAGCTCCTCCTCTCCATTATAGAATCGCTGGCCAGAGAATCAATTCATGCCTTGGAGGAGGGGTTGTGCAAGGCAATCCAACAGCCTCGATCATAAGCTTGCCAACTGCTGTCGTTGCTGGCCCTGCAACTACTTTTCGTTGGCCGCTGTTTGCGCGGAAATAACCGCGTAGGCTGAGAGTTCGGGCGATGCCTGGTTCAAATCGGTTACAATCCGAATCGTTTTAGTTACCTTTCCCTCGGTGTTGCCAGCCAGGAAGGTCACGGGAATCACATGGACCATCTTCGCCTCATTGCCGGTCGCGGTAAACTTGAATGCTTTGTCTTCACAGGCAACTGAAAGCACTTTGAACGGACGGCCTCCCTTCACAATAAGCGACTTCGTCACTTCTTGACCTGGATGAACAACGCCCATGAACAGGGACGAAGGGCTGACCGCCAGACTGGCAACCACCCGCCCTTCCACGGCGAGTGGCATCTGAATGCTTTGGCCCTCGCTGGTGACCAGCAGCAGATGATCCTGGAGATAGCCGGCCGGTGCGTCTTTACCGAGCGTCACCGACAAATCAGCGGTGGTCCAGCCATTTTGCCGACTGGTATTGACCACTTTGGCCGAAATATGGGGGTTGGACGACTTGACCTCGGTAATTTGCCAGTCACCCCAGCCCGAGCGATTCACCCGAACCTTGCGTTCGACGGGAGTTCCCAACTCAACATCGCCGAGCTGAACACTCCCAGGCTCGAATACCACATCACCACGAATCACCCCTCGAACGTGGAGAAGAATTTCTGCCGGCATCGGCTTGTCGATAATCACGGTAATCGTGGCAGACCGTGATCCGAGGAAGGTCGGGGTATTAAAGACAGCCCGAATGGCTCCCTCTTCATAGGTCTTTAGTGTAGGCTTGACGACCTCGATGCTCGTGCAACCGCAGCTTGAATATGCGGTGACAATGTGGACATCGTCGATGTAGAGATTGGATAGTGTGAAGTTGAATTCGGCCTTCGACCCGCGTGCGACGGTGCCGAAATCGTGGTCCGTCGTCTGAAACATCTTAGCGGCCCACTGCTGTCCGAAACAAGGGGATACCACCAGGGTCACGCACGCGACAAGAAGGAATGTTTTCCGAAGCATTTTAATCTCCATGGATAGAGGTGATCCGAAGTTTAGCTAACAGGGGGTTTGTATCACTTTTCATGATTCTTCCGGTTCCAGGCGCGAAATGTGAACAATTGTATGGGGGCTCGCTGTGTTCTCCCCACTCTACTTCTGCACCTAAAACCGGAAGAGCCAAAATGTTTTGCCGAACAAATCTGAGTCACAAAATGGCTAGGGTCAAATAATTATTAAGATTTCCAGACAAATTAAGGGTATAATGTAGTCCATTCATCCTTAAACTCGTGAGGTATTTACGCTTATGAAAGTCGCGCACTTTGAGCAGGTTCCCGATGATGCTGTCAAGATGGAAGAGGCCAACGGTTGCCGCGTGCGGTGCCTGATCGGCCCGGACGATGGCGCCCCCAGCTTCACAATGCGGCAGTTTGAAGTGGCCCCCGGCGGCAATACACCGAAGCATTCCCACGGCTACGAGCATGAAGTGTTCGTCCTGGAAGGTGAGGGTGTCGTGTCGGATGGTCGCGACGAGCATCGCCTTTCACCCGGCGTAGCCGTCTATATTGCCCCAGACGAGATCCATCAGTTCCGTAACACCGGCAGCGGCCCGTTGAAATTTCTCTGCCTCATCCCGCATCCCCTACGGAGCATGACCTCGCCGTGTGCCGCGGCATGCGGCTGTGCGTAACCCGGAAGAGCCGCAACTTTGCGTCACCCTAGCCTAGCCCCTTCAATTTCCGGAACTTTTATGCTACATTGGCGTTTCATCCATGTAGCGGATAACACCTGGGCTAACCACCCTGCGGAATGAAGTTTTGCAGCTAACGGTGAGTTTATCCCATGAATTACGGCCCTGAAGCCATGGTTACCCGCACCTCACTTACCCCACTTTTTTAGGAGTCGTCTGATGAAAACTGTTTGTACAGCTTGGGTTCTCGTTGTTGCACTGTTGATCGCCAATTCCGCGGGTGCTGCCGGAAAGAAGAAGGACGGTGGCAAGAAAGAGAGTGGTATTGCTTACTTCCAAACAATCGACCACAGGCTGAAGCCGGTCACCCTGACCGAAGACCAGAAGTCGAAGCTTGATGCCCTCAAAAAGGAGTACGAGCCGAAGTTGAAGGATGCCTACGCCAAGCAGAACGTTTTGACGCCCGATCAGAAGAAGGCTGGCGAAGAGGCCAAGAAAGCGGCCAAGGCGGCCGGCAAGAAGGGCAAAGATATGGGGATTGCTGTTACCGAGGCGGTTAAAAAAACGGACGACCAAAAAAAGCAGGAAAAGGAAGCCCGCAAACAGCTTGGTTCATTGGAAAAAGAGCTGCGAGATAAAGTATCGGGCCTGCTGACCCCCGACCAGAAGGCGCAGATCGACGCAGCCAAGCCGAAAAAGGGCGACAAGCCAGCCAAGGTAAAGAAGAGCGACAAGCCAGCCAAAGATGCCAAGCCAGTCGAGCCAGCCAAGGATGCTGCGGCGAAGTAGGAGTTTGACAGCCCGCTTTTGGAGTGCCGCGATTTATCGACTCCCCTCTCCCTTTTGGGAGAGGGGGGCGAATGCCCGTCTTGCGGGACGGATCGGACGCCGTCAATCGAG
>JANXQG010000485.1 GCA_025356915.1 Planctomycetota bacterium
AGCGTCGGCCGCGCCACGCCATAAGCCTCGCGCAGCCCACCAATGATATTGGTCGCCCCCTCGGCGGAGAGAAAATCGGCGGCTGCCGCGAACGGCAGAAGGGCATCGCGACTCGAATTCTCCACCAGCACATGCGCGGCCTGATTGAAGGTCACCAGCGACAGCCGATCTTCCGCACTGATGATCCCCGGCAAATTGCGCAGGGCGCGGCGGACGATCTCCATGCGGCTACCCCAACGCATGCTCGTCGAAGTATCAATTAGCAGTACCAGGTGCAGTGGCGCATGCTTGGCATTGTCGATCTGCCGTGCCTGCACGCCGATCTGCAAGAGACAAAAACCTTCACCGCTGATGGGGGATGGTCCGCCTGCCACGATCAGCCCGAGACTTTGATTCGTCGGCTTGGGGAAGCGGTAATCCACTGCCGCCAGAAAATCCTCGGTGTGGACGCGATCGGCGGGTGGCCACTCGTTCCGCTCGAGGTAGCGATGTGCCAATTCATAGCTCGACGGTTCGACTGCGAGCGGGACCGGGCATGTTTGCAAACGAGGGCTAGCACTGGGCGAAACAAATGGATGAAAATTGAAATGCGTCAGAAACGGCCGATTCGCCCCCGGCACCAGTGGCCAATCGAGCCCGTGAGGAACCAGACCGACCGGCCGCGTCGGCAATTCGGGAAGGTCATCCCAGCTATTGGAGCCCAATACCCCCCCGACTGACAGTGCCAGCGGGTCAGCACCGCCGGGCAACGTGGCCGACGCCAGCGAGTCACGGGCTGCCAATACTGCGGCAGGCTCGATCTGGGCCAGTTGGATCTCACGATGGTAATCCATCAGTTGCGCAGGCCACGCGGCGACTCCCGAGGAATCGTCAGCCAACATGCCCCAGGATGCCTCTAGGGGCTTTTCGACTGGGGCGGGAGGAGTGGGAGTTTGTTGTTGGGCCAGTTGCTGCACTGGCAGCCCACCGCCGGAACCGTTCAAAACCCAGAAAAGCAACATCGTGCAGCCAAGGCTCAGCGAAACCGCCAGAATCAACGACGCTGCCGTGGCAATGTGGCTGATCCGCAATGCACGGTCCATCGGACGCCGATCCCCAAGACGGGTAAGGTGCTGACGAGCCAGATGTCGGCGGGCATGATTGCGGCAGGAAGAAACCAGATCGTCTGGAATCGATACGTTGCGCAAGGCTTCGTCAAGCCCGTCGTCGTCAGTCAATGGAACTGCTTGCAGCCGCGGCAAGAGACCAAGCGGAAGGGCCACATCGCGCAGGAGTTCGTCGATATCCCCATCGTCTGCCAGAGGCAGGGCCATGAGCCGATCCAGCAGGCCGTCCGGCAATGGGACGTTCTGAAGCTGGGCATCGAGTTTGAAATCGGCAGTGGACATGGATGGGAACGCTTACTTTGTCGTATTCATATTATTTTGGGATCGATCCTTGGGATCGGTGTTCTGCGTCGGAGCCAAGTACTCGCGCAATCGGTTGCGTGCCCGGCTGACTCGTGACAGCACCGTACCCAAGGGCACGCCGAGCATTTCGGACGCCTCCTGGTGGGTCAGTTCAGCGACCACCACCAGGAGCAAGGTCTCCTTGATTTCCGGGGGAAGTTGGTTCAATGCATGTTGCATCTCGTCGGTCAGTTCGTCGCGGCAAGGATCGTCGGCGTGGAGTTCGACCTCCAGGCATTGATCGTCGGCCACGAGGACCGGTGGGCGGGGGCGTCGCCAGTGGTCGGCCACCCGACGTCTGAGGATCGATGCCAGCCATGCCCGGCTGCCGCCGTCCGACCGAAAGAGATTGCGGCTCTTCCAGGCCGATCGGAATGCCTCCTGGACCAGATCCTCAGCCTCATGGCGATCCCCCACAAGGCGGTATGCTAAGCGGTACATCGCGGGTCCATAGTCAGCGACCATGCCATCGAATTCCGCAATGGTAATCGCCACAGTAATCTCTCCTAGGCCCCGCTTCGCGCTGTTTTCTCGCTGCGGATCTCTGGCTGAGGGTTTATTCGGCCCGGGGGAACAAGACTATTCCCAAAGGGACAGAAATGGCACGCTGAACCTTATTCTATCAACCACTCGCCACAATGTCAGGTTCGGCAAGGGGCTCTCGATGGGCCCCCCTCATGGAATTATTTTGGCTTTCTTGTGACATTCTTGCCCTCCTGCGCAGAATATAGGTAGAAACTCCTTTTATCGTTAATTTCGCACGCCCTAACAAGTCTTTCTATGGATTCACGCGACGTTGAAGAATTGGCGCAGTATTGGACGGCCGCACAGCGGGCGGTGTCCGCATTTTTGCGGGCGATGGTCCAATCCCCCCACGGTAGCGATGATCTTCTTCAGCAAGTCGCGGTGGTCGTCGTCCGCAAGTTCTCGCAGTATGATCGCGCTCAGCCTTTTACGGCCTGGGCGATTGGCATCGCCAAGCAGGAAGTTTTGGCGTATCGCCGCCGTCGCAAGACAGATCGCCATATCTTTGACGACGCCATGGTCGAACGTATCGCGTTAGACTACCAGCGATATCTGCCTTAGGGCACATCCGAACTCCGCGACGCTTTGGAATCCTGCTTGGAGAAACTCCAGGGCCGTTCTCGAAAAGCGATCGATTTTCATTACACGCACGGAATGAAGTCGAGCCAAATTGCCCCACGGCTTGGCCTGGGTGATGGAGCCGTGCGAATGTTGCTTTCGCGAACTCGCGATGCCCTGCGTGTTTGCATCGAACAACAATTGGGAAGGAGCCTACAAGAGCCATGATACCCGCGGAATTCATTCAAGGTTACCTAGAAAACATCCTTTCGGAAGCTGAGGCGGACGCGCTTCGCCAATGGTTGGCCGAAGATCCCTCGCACGTCGATAAACTCGCTCTGGAGACATTGATTCACAGCCAATTGTGCGAAGTACTAGGCGAGCGCAAGGTTCGCGAACATATTCAGACGGCGGTTAGTGCCGCGCCCGAGCATAAGGTCAAACACGATCCGCTTCCCTTGGTCGAGCCTTACGAGCCGCCAGGGGCACCCCAGAAGAGCCGCTCGCCCGTCCTCGGCTTCCTGCACAGTGCCTTGCATATCGGTGGCGACTCGTCCGCCGTCAATGCGGCGATGTTAGCAGGGGGTGAGGGCGGTCGAGTTAAGGATATTTCCAATCCCCAATCCCCAATCTCTCTCTTCCCCCCTCCTCCCCCTCTGCTCCTCACCGCTGGCCAAGCCGTCCGCATCCCTGGTCCCGGCAAGCCAGCCGAGCGGATCGCTGCCGACGAGACGCAGTTCGTCCGCACGGGACAGATGACCGCTAAGGTGACCGAGGCGGAAGCAAAGGCATCCCAAGCGGCGAACGTCGTCTGGAAAGAAATTGGCGAGGCCCCCGGCGTCGTCGGCATGGCGGCCGTCAACGGAAAGCTCTTTGCCTGCACGGCAGACAAAAAACTTCTGGTATGCGACCCCGTCACGAAGCCGGTCGAATGGAAGCCGCTTGGTGATGCCCCTGGTGGTGTTGTTGCGATGGGGGTGGTCGAGGGGAAGCTCTGTGTCTCGCTCAACGCAAGGGCAGCCGGCCGACTCCTGATGCGCGACGCTGTTGAAACCAGTGCTACTTGGCAGGATGACGGCCATGCCTGGTGTTTGGTCGGGATCGCCGCGGTGCCTGGCAAGGTCTATGCCCTCATGGATAC
>JANXQG010000615.1 GCA_025356915.1 Planctomycetota bacterium
AGGGCAAATAAACTAATAACTAATAGGAATTTTGCTTTTTCCCGATCCTGGATTGAGATACAAGACGAATTCTTGGCCCGTTGGACCGGAGGTTAGCCAAAATACCAAACGAAAAGGCACGTTTCAATCCTTTTTCCGCATTTTTCTGGCGATTACCTTCCCTCAAGCCAGGCTGGTAATTTAGCCGATATGTGGAGATTATTCCGCGCGCGGCAAAAATCGCTTCGCGCGGCCAAAAAATTTTTCATTAGGCCCGTTGACGGCTATTTTGAGAATTGGTAAGATTGTGGTTTCGTTGGTGGCAGCGGGGCTGCTACCAGCAAGTGGTTTGCAGTGCGTTTGCTGATTGACAATCAGGGAATCGATTCGCCGGAGGTTATCCATGGCCGGTCATACTACCGAGATTATTCGGATCCGAATGGAAGCGTACGATCACGCGATCCTGGATCAAAGTGCGATGGAAATCGTCGATACGGCGAAGCGAACTGGGTCTGTTGTTCACGGACCGATTCCCTTGCCGACGCGGATTGAGCGTTATACTGTTTTGTCGAGTCCGCACATCGATAAGAAGGCGCGCCAGCAGTTTGAGATCCGTACGCACAAGCGGCTGATCGACATCATGCAGGCCACCGCCAAGACGATCGAGGCACTCAATAAACTCAGTCTGCCGGCCGGCGTCGATATCAAGATCAAGGCTACCAGCAGGCACTAAACGCATGAAATTTTTCAGGGAAGCTGCTTGCGTAGCTTCTCGTTAGATCAAATTCGAGCACATTATGTAACGGAAGTTCTACGGGTAAACCGGTCCAAGGCCGGATCCTCCCGTAAGACGACGTGAATAAAGGCTAGTACGATGGCAGTAGGATTACTCGGCCGCAAGGTCGGGATGACACAAATTTTTGACCCTGCAGGATTCGTAATTCCGGTTACGGTGATCCAAGCGGGTCCGTGCCATGTCCTCCAGGTGAGGACGGCTGACCGCGATGGTTATGAAGCGGTTCAGATTGGATTCCTGGATAAGCCTCGTCGTCTGGCCAGCCGCAGCCAACGCGGCCACGTCGCCCGTCTCGACAGCAAACGTCAAAAGCAGCGCGCCGCTGCCGGTGTACAGCCGGTCGCCAAGCCCAATACCGAACCTCAGCGGTTCGTTCGCGAATTCCGTACGGCCGTTGAAGGCATTCAGGTCGGCCAGGAACTCAAGGTCGATATCTTTGCCAACATCAAGGCGGTCGATATCTCCGGAGTCACCAAGGGTCGCGGCACGACGGGTGCCATGAAACGGCATAATTTCGCCGGTCAGCGAGCCACTCACGGCGTGAAGAAGGTGCATCGGCATGTCGGTTCTATCGGTATGAACACCGATCCGCACCACGTCTTCAAGGGGCACCGCATGGCTGGCCATTACGGTACGGAAAACGTCACGATCCGTAATCTCCTCGTCGCTCGGTTGGATTCAGAAAATAATCTGATCTTGGTTCGCGGTGCTATTCCTGGCCCCATTGGCGGTTACGTGGTCATCCGTCAGAGCAATAAGGTTGGTCCCGGAACAAAAAAGTAATATATAGGATTTAGGCATAGGATCTGGTGAGTGATTGTTCGCTCCCGCCTGAAGAAGGAAGTAGTTATGGTAACACTGGCAATTCATGACCGAACCGGAGCCGAGGTCGGCAAGTACGAGATCGACCCGGACCAGATCGCTCCGCGAATCAGCAAACAGTTGATTCACGATGCCGTCGTGATGTATCAGAACAATCTTCGCTTGGGCACCTCGCGGACAAAGAATCGATCCGAAGTAGCTGGCACGACAAAGAAAATGTATCGGCAGAAGGGCACGGGTAATGCCCGTGCTGGTTCTCGTCGCAGTGGTGTACGCCGGGGTGGAGGACATATCCATGCCATTCGTCCTCGCGACTGGTCCTATCGCCTGACGAAGAAGGCCCTTAAGTTGGCTACCCGCATGGCCTTGGCGTCGCGGATCGCCGACAACGAAGTGACGCTCATCGATCAGCTTGCCTTTCAGCAGCCAAAGACCCACGATGCTGTCGCTATCCTCAAGGCCCTGAAGCTTGATGGCACCACGGTTCTGGTTGCGTTGTCAGGCTACGACGCCAATGTGTATAAGAGCATCCGCAATTTGACCGACGTGGCAGTCCTGCCCGTCAGCGAGCTGAATGCCCTGAATGTTTTGCGGCCGCGCCGCTTGTTGCTGACCACGTCCGCCATGGATGCCATTCGCAGTAAGGTCACGGAGCGAGACACTGAAAAGGGCGAGAATTCGGCGGTTGTCCAGGATTAGTGTACAACGAATGGTCTGGATTGGTCGGAAACGTAGGAATCGACGAAGTTAACGGAAATATTGTTTACGGGAATACTGCTCATGGCAGCCGAAATCGAACGACACAATTTGAGGCTGGCGCCGCACCAGATTATTATTCGGCCACTGGTGACTGAGAAAGGCATGCACAAGGCGAATCGCAACAACGCCTATGCTTTCGAGGTCAATCGGTTGGCTGTTAAGGACGATATTCGCCGTGCGGTCGAGGAGTTATTTGACGTCAAGGTAACGGCTGTCCGTACGCAGAATCGGAAGGGGAAGCCTCGCCGCACCAAAATGCGGCTCAGCGTTACTAAATCTTGGAAGAAGGCGATTGTTACCTTGGACAAAGAAGATCGGATCAACTTCTTCTAAGATTCCCAGCACGGCGGGTTTTGCTTTAGGTATAAGAACGAGACAAACATGGGCATTCGACGTTACAATCCGACTTCTCCTGGCCGCCGTGGGGCGACCGTGAGTGATTTCGCCGAACTGACGCCGGGCGCGAAGCCGGAAAAGGGCCTGCTGCGCCCCAAGCGTCGCACCGGTGGCCGAAACAACCAAGGCAAGGTCACCGCTCGGTTCCGTGGTGGTGGTCACAAGCGGGATTACCGCATTATCGACTTCCGTCGCAATAAAGACGGTGTGCCAGCCAAAGTTGATTCGATCCAGTACGATCCTAACCGCACGGCTCGGATTGCCTTGCTGCATTATGTTGACGGTGAGAAGCGTTATATTCTTGCCCCCGTTGGCCTGAAGGCGGGTGATAAGGTACAGAGTGGCCAGGACGCTCCGGCTTCGGTCGGCAATTCCCTGCCGCTGGCGAAAATTCCAACCGGCATGACGGTTCACAATATCGAGTTGCAACCGGGTTGTGGCGGAGTTCTCTGTCGTTCAGCCGGCGTGGGCGCCACGTTGGCCGCCCGTGATGCCGACTGGGCCCAGATTAACCTTCCGAGTGGTGAAATTCGCCGCGTGCCGTCAACTTGCCGAGCGACAATCGGTTCGCTGAGTAATGCCGACAACATGAACATTGTGCTGGGTAAGGCTGGCCGCAAGCGGTGGATGGGGCGCAAACCGCATAACCGCGGTACGGCGATGAACCCCATCGATCACCCGCACGGTGGCGGTGAAGGACGGACCAAAGGCGGTCGTCACCCAGTCAGCCCAACAGGCAAGTTGGCCAAGGGTGGGTCTACCCGAAAACGTCGCAAGCCGTCGAACAAGGCCATCGTCCGTCGTCGCAAATCGCGTCGTAACGGCCAGTTGAAGATCAAGTAACCGCTAATTATGAGTAGATCGCTAAAAAAAGGTCCCTACGTTCATCCCAAGGTTTACGCCAAGGTTGAGAAGATGAACATGTTGGGGGTAAAGGATCCGATCAAGACGTGGGCCAGGGCATGCACCATCGTTCCCGAGTTTGTCGGGCATACGTTCATGGTGCATAACGGCAAGATTCACGTGAAGGTGTTTGTCACCGAGGAGATGGTTGGTCACCGCCTGGGTGAGTTTTCGCCGACGCGGACCTTCCGCGGCCACGGTGGCAAGGGAGGCAAGAAGTAATCATGGCTTATGAAGCAACCCATCGCTATGCGAAGATCAGCCCTCGCAAGGTCCGGCCGTTGGCCGACCTGATTCGCGGGAAGTTTGCCGACGAGGCCCTGGAGATACTCCGCTTTCAGCCGCACCGTGGGGCGCGACTGTTGGAGAAGGTTCTGCAAAGTGCCTTGGCGAATGCCGAGGACCGTCGAGCTGCCGATCTGCACCACCTGATTGTCATTGACGCCCGTGTCGACGGTGGCCCGATGTTCAAACGCATGCAACCGAAGTCACGCGGCATGTCCTCGATCATCAAGAAGCGGATGTCGCACATCCGCGTGGAGTTGGAGTAGTTTATGGGTCAGAAAGTCAATCCCATCTGTTTTCGTACAGGGATCATGGTCGGCTGGAAGAGCCGCTGGTATGCCTCCAAGAAGGAGTATGCCGATCTGCTGATCGAAGACCATAAGATTCGCGATTTCATCAAGAATCGCAAGGATAAGTTTGGCAAGGCGGTTTATCCGTCCATTGCCAAGATTGAAATCGAGCGGACCCGAGATGAGGTTAAGGTAATCTTGTTCTCGGCCCGGCCTGGCGTGTTGATCGGCCGTAAGGGCGAGCGAGTCGATGAGCTACAGAAGGAACTTCAGGGCAAGACTGGTCGGCGGATTAACATCAAGATTGAAGAGTTGAATCGTCCGGAGTTGGTCGCGCAACTTGTCGCCGAGGAAATCGGCGAGCAGTTGATCAAGCGGGCCGCCTTCCGACGCACGATGAAGCGGACCATCGAAACCACTATGGAAGCTGGAGCGAAAGGGATCAAAATCCAGCTATCTGGCCGGCTTGGCGGCGCGGAAATGTCGCGTCGCGAGAAACAGATTGCCGGCTCGATACCCCTTTCAACCTTGCGAGCGAACATCGATTACGGCTTTGCCGAGGCGATGATCGCCCAGGGACATATCGGTATACAAGTTTGGATTAACCTAGGCACATTTAACGAGGGCGACATCAATGGCGCTAATGCCCAAACGGGTGAAGCACCGAAAAAGCCAAAGAGGACGTATAAGAGGTGAGGCCACTCGTGGCAACCGCGTCGTTCATGGCGACTTCGGCCTGCAAGCATTGCAGGGCGGTTGGATTAGTGCGCAGACGCTGGAGGCTGGCCGTATTGCCGCCCAACAGTACTTGCGTGCCGAAGGCCGCTTGTACATCCGCGTCTTCCCCCACAAGCCAATTACCTCCATTCCCCTGGAAACCCGTATGGGTAAAGGCAAAGGCGAGCCGGAATATTGGGCGGCAGTGGTCAGGCCGGGTACGGTACTGTACGAGGTCGGTGGAATCACCGAAGAGGCCGCGCGAATGTGCTTGGCTAGATTGGCCCACAAGATGCCGATCAAGGTGCGTTTCCTTCGTCGGCGGCCGATGTAGTGAGTGAGAGCCTAGAACTTGGATCTTAGATATTAGGTCTAAGAACTAAGTACGAAGAACTAAGTACGAAGTACTATTGGGATTTGAGAAATGGCCAAGATCAGTGAACTGAGAGACATGAGCAGCGAGCAACTGCGGTTGCTCGTGAAGGATACGACGGACCACCTGTTTCGGTTGCGTATCCAAAGTCAGACCGAGCGGCTCGACACGCCGAGTGAGCTGAAGAAAAATCGGTTGTTGATCGCCCGTATCATGACCGTGCAGCGGCAGAGGGAACTGAAGGCGGCCGCGGAGGCGACTGTGGTCGAAACGGTAAGCGGAACTTAAAGGTTGGCCAAATAGCCGTTACGTAGCAATATCAAGTTTTTTGGAAAAAAGTCATGCCTAAGAGAGTTGTCACCGGCGTTGTGACCCGCGATAAGGCGGCGAAGACGCGTCGCGTCGAGGTAACCCGCCTAGTGCGGCATCCGCGCTATGGCAAGATTCTTCGTCGTCGGACGGTATGCACCGCGCACGACGAAGAGAATCAGTCGCATGCGGGTGACCTCGTGGAGATCGAGGAATCGCGGCCGCTTTCGCGTACCAAGCGATGGAAGTTGTTGCGAGTGGTGACGAAGGGGCCGACTGGGGTTGTTGCCTCGCTGGCGGTTGGCACTGGCACCGATGAGGCGAACAAGGCCCTTTAGAACCAGAAAGAAATAAACGTCGCAAGATACCGCAGCCGTTGCGGCGGATTCGACCGGGACTTTGATACTCAGGCAATCCAAGAGCGAACTGGACGAGTGAAACATGATTCAGATGCAAACACGGCTCGACGTAGCCGACAACACCGGTGCCAAGGAATTGATGTGTATCAAGGTTCTGGGCGGTAGCCGGAAGCGTTGGGCGCGAATTGGCGACGTGGTCGTCTGTAGCGTCAAGGGCGTGATCGCTGGCAGCGATTTCAAGAAGGGTGCTGTTGTTCGGGCAGTGATCGTCCGCTGTAAGCAGCCGACTCGCCGTGAAGACGGCAGTTATGTCCGCTTTGATAGCAATGCGGCGGTGATCATCGATACCGATCTAAATCCTCGGGGAACGCGCATCTTCGGTGCCGTCGCTCGGGAACTGCGGGAACGAAATTTCATGAAAATTATTAGCCTCGCTTCTGAGGTGGTCTGAGATGTGGATAAGAGCAAACGACATAGTAATGGTCATCCGTGGTGAGGATCGGGGTACGCGTGGGAAGATCCTGCGCATGATCCACGACAATTCCCGCAATGGCGCGGACCGCGTGGTCGTGGAAGGCGTGAATCGGGTTTACCGTCACGTCCGCCGCAGCCAGCGGAATCCGCAAGGTGGCCGGCTTTCCGTGGAAATGCCCATCTCGCAAAGCAACGTTGCGCTGCTCTGTCAGGCGTGCGGCAAGCCGACGCGTGTCGGTGCCCGCTTCCTCGACGATGGTGCCAAAGAACGCTATTGCAAGAAGTGTGGAGCATCGGTCGGAGCAATCTCACCGGCCAAGGTGGCCCACGCCAAGAAGTGAATTTATTGAAGGCCCAAACATGAGCGCAAAGAAAAACAAAGAAGCCGCAGCCGAAACCAAGGGACCGAAGAAGGTTCCCACGCCCCGGCTGATGGAGCGTTATTTCAAAGAGATCGTTCCTGCCCTGTCGGCCAAGTTCGGTCGGAACAATATCCTCTCGCTCCCCCGGCTGAGGAAGATCGTGATCAACATGGGCGTCGGCAAGGCGATCACGGAGAAAAAATTTATCGAAGAAGCCGTCGAGGCGATGAAAACGATCGCAGGGCAAAAGCCGGTCGTAACCGTCTCGCGCTTGTCGGTCGCCGGATTCAAGCTCCGCGAAGGTCAGGCCGTGGGCTGCAAGGTGACATTGCGCGGCAAGCGAATGTACGAGTTCCTTGACCGCTTGATCGCGCTGGCAATTCCCCGTGTCCGCGACTTCCGCGGTTTGAATCCCAACGGTTTCGACGGCCATGGCAATTATAGTTTGGGTTTGACTGAGCAACTGGTCTTTCCTGAACTGAACCCAGACAAGTTCACAAATGTCCAAGGCATGCATGTGACCCTGGTGACCAACAGCGGAAGCGACGATGAATCGCGGGAACTGTTGCGGGCGATCGGCATGCCGCTGCGACAGGCGTAAGGAATCATGGGCAAGGAATTTTTGCAAGGAATGATTGTATCGCGACATCCCATCGCGTGTTTTCCAGGATCCTGAATGTATGGCAAGTAAATCGAAGATAGCTATGGCCCTCCGGACGCCAAAGTTTTCTACGCGTCTGGTGCGTCGCTGTCGGATTTGTGGCCGGCCGCGAGCCGTTTACCGGAAGTTCGGAATTTGTCGGATTTGCTTTCGTAACTTGGCGGACGAGGGAGTGATTCCCGGTGTCCGAAAGGCGAGCTGGTGAGAGGAGCCCAAAACCTATGATGACCGACCCCATCGCCGACATGTTAACCCGCATTCGCAATGCGGTGCGCGTTGAGAAACCGCACGTCGATTTCCCGCTCTCCAAGGTGAAGCGTGGACTCGCGGAAGTTCTGAAGCGCGAAGGCTACATCTGGGATTGGGAGGAAGTGCCTTCTGAACCTGCCAGGCAACTCCGGCTTCACCTGAAGTACGGCCCCAATGGTGAGCGCGTGATCCGCACGATCCGTCGCATCAGCAAGCCGGGTCGCCGGGTGTATAGCGGAACGACTCAACTGAAACCCGTGCTCGGTGGACTGGGAATCTCGGTCATCAGCACCAGCCGAGGCGTGATCAGCGATCGCGAAGCGCGGCAGCGCAAACTCGGTGGTGAAGTGCTGTGTGAGATTTGGTAGAACACTGAGCACCGGTAGATGAGTTACACAATTTATCCTACGTCGAATTCGTTCAAGTTGTTCTTGATCGCAATAAGCAAAGGCTGAGTATCATGTCCCGTATTGGAAGAAAACCTATTGAGGTGCCGGCGAATGTGAAAGTCGCCGTCAACGGCCGCGTGGTCTCAGCGGAAGGCCCCAAGGGCAAGCTCGAGTGGGAACTTCGCCCGGAGATCAGCGTGGAACACGACGTCGCCGCCAAGATGCTAATCGTCTCGCGCGACAGCGACCAGCGTTTGTCTCGTGCATTGCATGGCCTGACTCGTGCCGTGTTGCAAAATATTATCGTCGGTGTGACTCAGGGCTATGAGAGGCGGCTGGAACTGCATGGAGTCGGTTACATTGCCGCCATCCTAGGCCAGACATTACAGCTTCGCGTTGGCTTGGCCAATGAGCTTCAGGTTCCGATCCCTGCTGGTCTGAAGGTGGCCTGCCCCGACCAGCAGCATATTGTCGTTCAGGGGATCGATAAGCAATTGGTCGGCCAGTTTGCCGCGGAAGTCCGCTCCTTGCGGAAGCCCGAGCCGTACAAGGGTAAGGGAATCCGTTATATGGGCGAGCAGGTTCGCCGCAAGCAGGGCAAGGCCATGGTCAAGTAAATGGATCAATGCGTAGGTAAACGTCGGTAAAATTTTGTTTGAAGGCAGTGAATTCGGAAGCGAGATCTAATCGTGCAACATCAACGACAAATATTGCGACAGCGTCAGCGGCGGGCGATCCGCGTCCGCAACCGCCTGAAGCGCGACGCTTCCAGGCCGCGGTTGGCGATTTTTCGCAGCCACCAGAACATTTACGCCCAAATCATCGACGATACTGCGGGCAAGACCCTGGTTTCGGTCAGTAGTCGCGATCAGGTTCTTCGGCAGGATCTGCGTTATGGCGGCAACAAGACCGCAGCAGCAGCCGTAGGCAAGGCCATCGCTCAACGGGCTTTGGAAGCGGGCGTTCAGGAGGTCGTATTTGACCGTCGCGATTACAAGTTTCACGGCCGCGTGGCCGCCTTGGCGGCGGCCGCTCGTGAAGCTGGCTTGAAGTTTTAATTATCGCAACGTACAGCACAAAAAAGTACAGTATTTATGGCAGCCCAAAAAGATTCGTCTGGACGTGGTGACTTGATCGACAAGGTGGTCAAGATCCGGCGTTGCGCCGCCGTGGTCAAAGGAGGCCGCCGTTTCAGTTTCACTGCCATGGTCGTTGTGGGTGACGGTCGCGGCAAGGTGGGCTGGGGCTACGGCAAGGCCAATGAAGTGCCTCCTGCCGTGGAAAAAGCCGTTAAAGACGGCACGCGGAAGATGCTTCCCATGGCTCTGCAAGGATCGTCCATTCCTCACACCGTGCTAGGCCGATTTGGCGCGTCCAGTGTCAAACTGATTCCCGCCTCGCCGGGCACCGGCGTGATTGCCGGCTCGGCGGTCCGTGCTGTTTGCGAAGCGGTCGGTATCCACGACATCCTGACCAAGAGCTATGGTTCCAACAATCCACACAACCTGGCCAAGGCCGCCATCGAGGCGTTGCAGCAGCTCCGCACGCAATCCGAAGTCGAGCGGCTGCGAGGAGTATCGCTGTCATGAATCTGCACGATGTTAATGAAGATGTCCATCGCAATAAGTCGCGCAAGCGTCTCGGTCGTGGACCTGGTTCGGGTCTGGGCAAGACTGCCGGCAAAGGCCACAAAGGCCAGCGTTCCCGACCAGGTTACAAGGCCCTGCCGGTGTTTGAAGGCGGTCAGATGCCCTTGGTTCGCCGCATTCCCAAGCGAGGCTTCCACAATCAGTTTGCTTTGGAAGTGGCCGCGATCAATGTGGGCGACATCCAGCACCGCTTTGAAGCTAGCGAGGAAGTCAACCCGGCCACGCTCAAAATTCGCGGCCTAGTGAAGGGCCAGTACGATCTGCTCAAAATACTGGGTGACGGCGAGTTGACCAAAAGTTTGAAGATCTCCGCGCACAAGTTTAGCGCGTCGGCCATAGAAAAGATAGAGAAGGCTGGCGGTCAGATTACCGTGTTGCCAGGCAAGAAGCCGGTCGTTAAGGTGAAGAGGGAAAGGAAGAAGGCGGCGGACTAACGCTGTGGCCCGGTGCTACGGTTCGGGAACCAAAGAATGAAAAAATCCGAATGACGAAATCCGAAACAAATTTGATATACCAGGGACGAAGGCTCGAAACCGTTTCGGTCATTTCAATTTTAGCTTTTGAATTTGTTTCGGATTTCGGATTTCGGATTTCGGATTTTCC
>JANXQG010000619.1 GCA_025356915.1 Planctomycetota bacterium
CTGTGAGCAGCAAGCGGCAAAACCGCAATCATCAACGCCGGAGGTCGCCGTCGAGACAAAAGCCGAGCCAACTCCGCCGAGCGCGGCTTCGTTGTCCGACAAGAAACCGTTCGCTGGTTCCAAAATCTGCTACGATTGCCACGCCAAGTTCTACGAGATCTGGTCCACCTCTCGCCACGGCTTGGCTATGCAGCCCTATAGTCCGGCCTTCGCCCAAAAACAACTCAAACCACAAATTGGCGAGGTGGTGATCGGCAAACAATCGTTCCGCGCGGAGATCGGCGAGAAGCAAGGCTGGGTCCGCGAAAAGGATGGCGACAAGGAGACTCGCTACCCGATGGCCCATGTCATGGGTGGCAAGAACACCTACTATTTCCTCACGCAGTTGCCCAAGGGCCGCTTGCAGGTTCTGCCTGTGGCCTACGATGTTAACAAGCGGACGTGGTACGACACGGCGGCGAGCGGCGTGCGGCACTTTCCCGATCGCCGTCAGCGCGACGAGGCCCTGCCGTGGACCGATCGGCTCTTCACCTTCAACACCACTTGCTTCGATTGCCACGTGAGCCAACTGGCGACCAACTACGACCTGGAAACCGACACGTATCGTACGACTTGGCGTGAAGCGGGCATTAGTTGCGAGTCGTGCCATGGTCCCGGTGGCCAGCACATTCAGGCGATGGAGGCCGGCGTCAAGGGCCGCACCTCGCAAGACATCAAAATCATCCGCACGCTTGAATTCAGCCACGCGCAGATGAACGACATGTGTGCCACCTGCCACGCCAAGCTGGTGCCGCTATCGACCGAGTTCATTGCCGGCGAAAAATTCCACGACCACTACGATCTGATCACACTGGAACACCAGGACTTCTATCCCGACGGCCGCGATTTGGGCGAGAACTACACGTTCACCTCCTGGTTGATGAGTCCCTGCTTGAAGTCGAATAAGCTGAATTGCAACCAGTGCCACACTCCCAGCGGCCGACCGCGGTTTGAAGGGAAGCTGGCCAATCAGTCGTGCCTGCCGTGCCACGCCCGGCTCGTCGAGAACCCAACGGCCCACAGCCATCATAAGGCTGATAGCACGGGCAACTCGTGTATTGCCTGTCACATGCCGATGAGCCGCTTCGCCGCGATGGCGCGGACCGATCACTCGATGCGTTCGCCCACGCCGGCAGCGACGATCGCCTATAAGTCTCCCAACGCCTGCAATCAATGCCACACTGACCATGACGCAGCTTGGTCCGACCAGTGGGTCCGCAAATGGTATCCTCGCGATTACCAAGCTGAGCCGCTTCGCCGAGCCGCACTATTGGATGCGGCCAGAAAGAATCAATGGCAGCGGCTGCCGGAAATGCTGACCGATGTCCAGAACAAGCAGGGTGACGAGATTTACCGCAACTCGCTCGTGCGGCTGCTCCGCAATTGCTCCGATCCGAAGAAGTGGCCGGTGCTGATTGCCGCCCTAAAAGACGATTCGCCGCTAGTTCGGGCTAGTGCCGCCGCTGCCCTGGATGGATACCTCCGCGACGAAGGCGTTTGGGCGTTGCTCCGCGCCACGGCCGATCCCGTGCGATTGGTGCGGATCCGTGCCGCGGCCGCTTTAGCTGCTGTACGCCCCGAACGGATTGAGAACGCCGACGCGCGAAAATCGCTTCGCCGAGCAACGGACGAGTTCAAGAAGGCGATGCATGCGAGGCCCGACGATTGGGCCTCGCATTCAAACCTTGGTAATTATTTCATGGAAAGCAGTGACTACGATGCGGCTGCGGAGGCCTTTGAAAAAGCCCTCAAATTGGAGCCTCGCGTGGTCGCTCCCATGGTCAACTTGTCGATGGCCTATGCCAACATGAAGCAGAACGACAAGGCTGAGTCCTGGCTCCGCCGTGCGCTGAAAGCCGAACCAGATAGCGCAGCGGCCAACTTCAACCTGGGGCTACTCTTGGCCGAGACTAATCGCCTCGACGAGGCCCAGGAGGCATTGCGGGCCGCGTTGAAGTCCGACCCGCAACTTGCCCCCGCCGCCTACAACCTAGCCGTGATTCTCGGCACAAAGAAGGATCTGGCGGGAGCGATCCAGTGGTGTCGTAGGGCACACGACGTGCGGCCTGAAGAGCTGAAGTACACGCACAGTCTCGCCTTTTATCTGGATGAAAATGGAGACACGGACGGAGCCATCGCCGTGCTCAAGAAGGCGATCAGGGAGACCCCGTCGTTTTTCGCCGGCTGCGAAATGCTGGCCGGCATCTACCATGGTCGTGGGGATCGGAAGGCGGCAGCTCAGGTGTTACGCGACGCCCTGGAACAGCCAGATTTTCCGCCGCAATTACGCAAGGCATGGCAAGCCCGCGCGGAGGTGATGAACCTCCCGCCCCCGCGAGGCTTGCCCTAGCCGCCCGCGCCATTCCAGGAGACCGGTTTGGAAACTAAACGGTTAACAGCACTCGCATCCCCACATCCACACCCCGGTGACCTGCGGCGGGTTTACGCCGGGGGGCGACTTCCTGGAAGTGCCGGAACTCGACATGGATCGCCTGCACGCGGCTTGGCCTTGATCATAACCTTGCCAACTGCTCGCGGTGACAGCGGGTTGTAGGGTGCGTGGAGCGAACTGCCCGGCAAATGGAGGGTTGCGCACGAAGTCGAGACCCTGAAAGCACTTAGGACCGGCGAATCAATAAGTGTCGGGTTTTCGGAACGTACTCATCTCGCTCCGCGAGATGGAATGCATCTCGCGGAGCGAGATGAGTACAGTTATTGATTCGCCGGTCCTT
>JANXQG010000501.1 GCA_025356915.1 Planctomycetota bacterium
GAAGCGGAAATCGCGTTTCACATCACCACAAGTTTCAAGCACATAATAAGTTGCGCCCAACTGGCGAAGCCGGTCCTGGACATACTTGAACTGATCGCCAGACAAACTGTTTGCAAGTCCGCTCCGGGAGGCCAATGCGTCAGAATGCCCCGTTGTCTCGAGGTGACCTAACGGAGGATTGTCTGTTCCAGCCGCAACCTGAGAAAGCATTCTACTGGGATCGATGTCAAAATCTTTGCTACGGGGAAAACTTGTCGATAAATTCGCGTCGTTTTTTTGGGGCGGCAATGAGGCGGTGTAGTTCGCAGCTACTACCGGCGAGCGCGTCGTTTCACCTTGCGGCGCGAGACGATAAGCACCAGTCGGGCCTGAGACCAGCATCTTGGGATCGGCTTGTGGCAATCCGGTCGCATGCGACGGCATGAACCTAGGTGCCTCCGTAGGCTGACCGGACGGCGAACTTGGCGGACCACGAAAATCCGCAAGTGTCGGCCAGCGGCCACTTTGAATTGCTTTCACCACCGCTGGAAACGAACTTCCACAGAACGCCGCCACCGGTATGAGGATCAGACAGATCGACATCACCAAAGCACGAAATACGACAACAGTGAACGATTGTTCCGCCATGGGCAATTCCCTTCGCCCGAGTGATTTTTTGACTGCGGTAGATGATAATCATGGTGGGCCTGTTAGGGCAACGGCAAAAAATCGCGTTTTACATCGCAAACTTGCTGTCGCTACGCGATGGACAGAAGTTGCCTCGCAATCCGCGACCAATTCTCAAACGGCTGGAACGGTTCGCCCTTCTGCTTGAGCACGTCGGCCAGGTCGTTGCGAGCAAACCGCAGGCTGCCCGGCACCAGCAGAGCAGCTTCCTCGTCAGGAAACCCGTCGCCGGCAAAGGCCACCGTGCGGCCTTGTTCGAGATGGTGCCGTACGACGAGGGCCTTATCGACACCGAGCGTGGGCGAGAGGAATGGCGAGCCGGCGGGCATTTCCATTTGTAGCCCAAGGCCGGGCACAAACCGACCTGGATTGGAATGAACTTCCAAATTCACACTCGCTTGGGCCAGCAGGTGGCGGATATACCAATCGCAGCCGGCCGAAGTCACGATCACTTTCCAGCCGGCCTGCCGCAACTCGGCCACGGCTTGCGGCAAGCCGGGATCGAGTTCCATCTGATCGACGACCGAGAGCACCTCGGCCTCCGTGGCGTGAATTTCTGCAAAGTACCGCCGCAGGGCCTCGAAATGCGTGATGCGACCGGTACGGTACTCGCTCCAATAGTTCGGACCGTCGGACGGCAGTAGTTGTTGAATGGCCAACTTAAAGAAGTCGCGCCGAGTCATTGTGCCGTCGAAATCCGACACGAGGACATTTTTGGGGTGATTTTCCACGCTATTATTTCTACTTTCGCATCTCCGCGAGCCGCGATTGATCCAAGGCGGCTTGACGGAAGACGGGCAAGAGCTGGCGGTAGATCCGCACATGCTCTGGGCAGGGCACGGCACGTTCCTGCAACTCGTGAACGGCGTCGATGCGGCTGAAATTGTCCCATAGTCCTGCCGCAACCGCGGCTACGGCCGCCGCGCCCAGGGAGCCTGCTTCCTGGCCGATGTTCGTCTTGAGAATGTCGATCTCCCAAGCATCGGCAAAGATCTGCCGCCAGAGCTTACTGCGGCTGCCTCCGCCCACGACCACCATCTCGTTGCCCACCGGGCCCAACCGCCGCAGTTCGTCGAGTACCAGCCGCAGGTTCAGTGCGATTCCCTCCAGAGTTGCGCGGATCACGTCGGCCTGGGTATGGCGCAGGTCCAGGCCCAGCAACGCCCCGCGGATATTCGGACTGGCATCCAACGACGAACCGCCCGCTAGACTGGGATTGAACAAAAGTCCCTTGGCGCCAACGGGCGATTGCTCGGCCAGCGCGGTCATCACATCGTAGGGGTCTTTGCCTGCGGCCTGGGCCTCGCTGGCCAGATTGGCGCAGAGCTGATCGCGGATCCACTTGAGCGAGGATCCGCTGGAAAAGATTGCCACGGCTGATGTAAACATGGCAGGAACGACGTGGCTGAACACGTAGGGTCTGGCGGCATCATCCAGCAAGGGGCGGCTGGACGAGACGGCAATCCACGACGACGATCCGAGCGAGGCATAGACGCGACCTTCCGCGACGTTGCGTGCGCCCAGGGCCATGCAGGAATTGTCCACACCGCCGCAAGCCACCTGCACCTGCTGCGGCAGACCCAACTGATCAGCCGCCTCTCCGGTGAGTTGGCCGAGGATCTGCTGCGAGGGAACAATCTCGGGCAGCAAAGACCGCGGCAATTCGGCTGCGGCCAGCAATTCGTCACAGTAATCCCACGCCAGCAGGTCGTAAACGCCGATCCCCGATGCGTAGGAGTAGTCAGTGGCCATGCGGCCGGTCAGCTTGTAGTTGATGTAGTCCTTGGTGCCGAGTATCTTATGGATCGCGCGAAACATCTCCGGTTCGTGGTCGCGATACCAGAGGATTTTGAAGACCGTATAGTGCGGTGGCGGAAATCCGTTGCCCGTCAGCCGATACCAGCGGGCCTCATCGATCCGGCGGAAGAAACAGGCCGCCTGTGCGACTGGCCGTTTGTCGGACCATATCGGGGTCGCCTGGCGAAGCAGGCGGCCGTCGGCAGCCAGCGGAACGCACCCCAGGCTATGCCCCGAGATCGCCAGGCAGGCGATACTTCGTGGGTCGGCCGCAGCACTGGCCAACAACTGCCGTGTGCTCTTCACCACGGAATCCCACCACGCAGCCGGCCGCTGCTCGTGCCAACCGGCCTGCGGATATTCGGTCTCGTAGGCAGCGAAGACCGACGCCAGGCAATGCCCCTCGGCATCGTACAACGACGCCTTGTTGCCGCCAGTTCCCAAATCGTAGGCCAATATTTTATCGGGCATGTTTGATCTCGCGAATGATGGACTCCCCTATTACACCTCCACAGCACCATCGGGCAGCGCGGCGCACTGCTGGAGGATATTGATTCCTGAATCGAGGCCGACCCCAAAACGACTGACGCCGCAGCGGATCATCGCCACCACGGTATCGAGGTCGCGAACTCCACCGGCCGCTTTCACTTGCGCCTTGTCGCCCACGGCCGACTTCATCAGTGCCACGTTGTGCAGCGTAGCCCCGCTCGGGGCCCAGCCGGTCCCTGTTTTTACGAAGGCTGCCCCGGCGTGGAGGGCAATCCCACATGCCCGAACAATCTGCTCATCGGAAAGGTAATGGGCTTCCAAAATCACCTTGACTGGCAATCCAGCGGCCGCATCGACCACCGCGCGGATATCGTCTGCCACGTACTGATTGTGACCGGAGCGAAGCATGCCGACGTTGATGACCATGTCCAGTTCCGTCGCGCCCTGGGCGGCCTGCTGGCGGGCTTCAGCCGCCTTGATGACCGTGTTGGTCGCCCCCGACGGAAACCCAACAACCCCGCCGATGCCCACGTCGGGCGAGTCGGCCAGCAGGTGTTTCAGCTCCGGCAGGTAGCAGGGCATCACGAACGCGCAGACACAGCGATACTGCTTGGCCACGTCGGCCAGACGGCAGACTTCGGCCATCTCCACTTCGGCACGAACTGCGCTGAGGTCGATCATCCGAGCCAATTGTGCGACGGTTAGTTTCACGACAGACTCCTTGTTTCTTAAACCGCAAACGCCCCCACCGGGCTTGCCCCAGCCGGGGGCGGTAGGGTGTCTTTCGATTAAATCGACAGACCGCTTATCCAGGGACGGACTTTGCAGTTCTCCTGGAGCCCCCCGTCGAGTATCTGGTAGACGATCAGCTACCCAAGTCGAGCCAGGCAACCGGCACTCGCTTCAATGCGTACCCTACCTCGCGCAGGTAGTCGCCGTAGCAAGTCATCCAGTGGAATCCGGGCATGTTCTCCGCTATACGCGCGTCGGGGAACTTGTAGGCAACGTCGATCTGCGAGCGGCAGATTGGCAGGAAAGGAGTGTCCACGATTTCACCGACGAATCCGGTCCAGTGTTCGGCCTTGAAATCGGGAATGATATTCGTGACCTTCTGGCCCTTGCGCATCTCAACCTTGGGTGCTGCGCCGTAGTCTGACTCGAAGTGCGTCACGATCCTCGCGGGATCGAGCGTCTTGCCATCCATGCGCCGCGGGCCGGTGCAGTGGGCCAGCGTAATGATACCTTGATGCGGATAGGTCGGATCATTGAGGAACTGTGGTCGGCCGGAGATGCCTGCCAGAAGAATACCGGAGGGAATTACCACAAAATCCGACTCGCAGAAGGCCAGGAATCCGGCATCGTTCAACAGCGAGAGCGTCAAACAGGCCGTGGTTTGCGCCATCGGCATGATTGTATCCATGCAAGCATTGATAGTCATCATCCGGGCATCGGCCTTGGCCATCACCGCGCGGAAAACCTGTTCCAAAAGAAAAGCATTCTCGACGTACTTCTTCTCAGTTTCCAACTTGACGCCTGCATCGCCCAGGTACGCCGCTGCACGCCGTTGAGCCGAATCGACAGCCGCCCTGTCGGCCCGAGCCTGCTTGATCAATTCGCCCAGATCGGGATAGGAGAGCGTCTGGATGTCGAGCTTAAACTTGTCGCGAGCTAATTGCGGGGCTATGGGAGTTGACCAACCATTCGGGCCTCCGACCGCGATGATCCGCGCGCCCAACGTGTTCTTCAGCCCGCACAAGGAACGCAACCGCCAGGACAATTCATCCAGAGCATCGACCACAATGTCGCCATTGTCGATCCCCTTGACAGCCAGCGTGTCGGTGTGCTGGTGCAAGTAGCGCGGACTGATGATCTCGTACCAGAGGGAGACGGGTCCTGATCTGTGTCGTAAAAAGATAATGGTCGGCTTGCCCAGTTTGGCCACGGCATCAAAGATGCCTTGTGGACCGCCCGCGCCGTAGACGATCACCACATCGGCCGTGGCAAGGTCTCCGGCAGTAGAGATCTGTTTCGGATTGCGCACCGGCAGGACGGGAAGGAACGTGACTGGAAAATCGGCCTCGGCCTGGAGTTTGTCAAGTTCCTTGCGGATGTTTGCCGTCTCTCGATCGGCATCGGCCTGGGTTTGAATGCCGCCCCAACTCCGCCAACTCGTCTGTTCGCGACGGTGAGGGATCTCGTACATGAAGACTGGCTTGACGACCAGTGGCTGGCGCGACGGGGTCATGGGAACTGCCGCCTCGGCTGCCGCCAGCGTGCTCCACGCCATACCGGTGAGAGCCGCGCCGCCGAGCGCGAATCCGCTGGTTTTCAAAAAATCTCGCCGGCCAATCCCGGATGAGTCCTCCTGGGAATGCCTTCCACAGGGACAGCAACGCGGGTGAATTGTTTGTAAATCGTGTTCATGATCGTTGGGCATGGCATCATCTCCTGTCGGCTATATCGCACGGTTATCAAAAGGCATATTAACACATTTGCACCGATTATACGGTACGTCAGGTGCGCTCGGTCTTCAAGATTGCTCCTACTCGCCTCCAGAACCATTCGGCATTCTGCTGGTCGAGCCAATGAGCGCGCAAGGCCAGGGCCGCCACGAGACATCCCACGGCCGCCCCACAAAGCACATCGCTAAGGAAATGCGCTCCGCTGTCCATTCGCTGATAAGCAACCAACACCGGCAGAATGCAGAACAGGCCCCGTGCGGCTGGATAGATGCAGATTAGGGAAATGGCCAAGCCGACGGCGGTAGCCGTATGACCCGATGGAAAACTCTGGCCCGCGCTGCCGATCGAACCCAAGGGCAACCACGGCCCAAAGCTACTCCACACACTGCCGAGGAAGTCAAAATGATGCGGCCGCGCTCGCGCAATCAACATTTTCACCCCATCGGCTGCCAAACCCGATAGCAGGGCTGTTGCCGCCACGCCCGGAACGGCCCAATGTCGCGTCGGGTCAAGTTGCCACATCAAGATGGCGATCACCAGCACGCACTCGCCTCGCCCGAAGATTTCGGAAATCGTCGCCAGATCATGCAGATATCTCAGCCCAAGGCCTTGGTGAAACCAGAGTGCCAGGGAGCAGTCAACGCTGAAAGCGGCAATGGCACAACCGACCAGAACCGTTGCCGCCAGCAGCAGCCACCAACAAGCCCAGCCTGATCCATCCGCTGACAACAGGCTGTTAGGCCAACGGCCTTTGATTTTTGTCAATGGAAAAGGTGTAGCCTCGGAGATCACGGATATATTCTGCGTAGCTTGCATATTCTGCCCATAATAACAAACCAAGCGGTCCCTTCACGGTGAGCCACTGGTTAGGCGGCACTTTCTGTTCGGTCTGCCTTGCTGGATGGGAAGTGATGTTGTCCCAATTGGCTGAGTTCCGTAGACTCACCTACAGTTTCCACCAAACGGGTTGCATACGTTGGTCTGGTATCGGTTGTAGGAAGAAACATGGTTAAGTCAATTATGCTTAGATAACCGGTAAACTCGATCTTGTCCATATCTTTTGCCAGAAGTTCCTTGATGCTCGGTGTTATTTGAAGTGATCCGGGGCGTGGCGATGGAGAGGTTTATCATTTTCACCCATTCGCAATATAAATCACGGAGCATCCGGTATCAGCTCATCATCGTGCTTGCCGCCGGGGTGATCTGTTTCGTCAATCTTGGGGTGGCCGGACTGTGGGATCTCGACGAGGCCCTCTACACCTCGATCGCCCGGGAAATGAGCCTCCGCGGCGATTGGGTCGTGACAACCTTCAACGCGAGCGTCTTTTACGACAAACCGCCGCTGATGTTCTGGCTGATGATGGGCAGCTTCAAGTTTCTGGGCATCAGCGAATTCTCCGCACGCCTACCTGCGGCAATCCTTGCGATTGGCACGGCATTGGCAACCTATCACTTGGCGCGGCGGCTGTTTTCCGCCGAAGTTGGTTTTTGGGCCGGATTGGTGACGACATCCAATGTCATCTTCACGGTATCAGCCCGGGCAGCAACGGTCGACTCAGCTTTGGTGTTCATCACCACGCTGGCCATGGCACTCTTTGCCAAGGGAGCACGAATCGGCGAACCTGGAGAAGTTCAGCCTGCGGACAGTCCCAAACGGCTGGCTTTTCTCCCAACTTCGTGGTTGGTTTACGCGCTGTTGGGGGTTCTGCTCGGGCTGGCGGTGCTGGCCAAAGGCCCCATCGGTTTCCTGTTGCCAGCCGCTTCCCTGGGACTTTTTTTGTTGCTGATGAACCCCTCACCCCCGGCCCCTCTCCCAGAAGGCGAGGGGAGATCTCGGCCCTCACCCCCGGCCCCTCTCCCAGAAGGCGAGGGGAGATCTCGGCCCTCACCCCCTCTCCCGGAAGGCGAGGGGAGTTCGCGCTGGAAAGAGGTGCCCCGAAAAATTACACAAGTTATTTCCCTGTTTTCTCCGCGTAAATTGCTGCGAGTGACCTGGGCGATGCGACCGCTGACGGTGCTGGCGTTTA
>JANXQG010000688.1 GCA_025356915.1 Planctomycetota bacterium
ACCGCGAAAGTGCCGAGCGTGGCCGCCGCATACACGCAGAGGTAGAAAAACATGGCCCCGATGCCGCCCCATAAGCCGCTGGCCGTGCCCGGTGCCAGACCGACGGCCAAGCCGATGAACATATAGCCCGCATTGGCAATCGAGGAGTAAGCAAACAGCCGCCGCACGTTCTCCTGCCAGAGGGCCAGGACGTTACCCAGCGTCATTGTCAGTACCGAAAGTGCCAGGAAGATATGGCAGGAGTAAGCTCCCATCTCGGGCATGCCCAGCACGATCAGCCGCACCAAGGCCAGAAGTCCGGCCGCCTTGGGCAACACGGAAAGCAAGGCCGCGTTGGCCTGAATAGTGCCCTGATAAACATCTGGGGCGTAAAAATGGAACGGTACTGCCGTAACACGGAAGCAAAGCCCTGCGACGACTAGGACCATGGCCACTTTGCCGAGAAGCTCGAACTCCGCTGGCACAGCCTTTGGCGAGTACAGAACGCTCAGTTGCATGGTGCCAGTGGTTCCGTAGTAAAAACTCAGACCGTAGAGCAAAATTGCCGAGGCAAGCACGCTCAGATAGAAATACTTAGCGGCTGCTTCCTGGCTGGCCGGATCGCGACGTCCCATCGACAACAGGATATAGGTCGGGATCGAGATCAATTCCAGTCCCACGAAAAGTAACACAAGGTTGGCTGCTGAGGCAACCAGCATCAGCCCTGCAACCATCAACAGCAGCGAGCCGAGATATTCGGGCATTCCACCGGTGGCCAGCGGTCGCCAGACGATAAGTACCATAACCGCGCCAATGGCCAGAGCGAGCCAGCGGCCGTAGGCAGCCAGAGGATCTGCAATCACCGGACTATTCGGCACCCCTGCCACCATTGCAGCAAGTCCTCGTCCAGCATCCGACATAGGCGATGCAGCGGTCAGTGCCGGGAGGATCGGTGCTGGAGGCTTTGCTCCGTATTGCCAGAGCGCTACTGCGGAGAGCAAGATCGCGCCCAAGGCAATCGGGGCCCAAACCTTTTGCGACGTCGAAAAAGCACCGCCCAAGTAAATGGCGAGCGCCGCCACGACGAGCACGATTTCAGCACTCAGGAAATTGACGACTTCAAGGGACACGGGCGATCTCCATTGCTGGCTTCAAAATATCGTCAATTCCTTCATTCCTTTGCTCGATTGCGCCTTTGCGTCTTTGCGTGAGTTTTTCCTTTTTGTCGGCGTACATTGCCTGGCCGGTCAACTGATCAGTTTTGTTGGCGGCGCGCATTGCCTGGCCGGTCAACTGATCAATGGCGGGGGCCATGCGGTCGAGGAAGAACTTTGGTTGTACGCCGATCCAGACGATGACCAGGCACAAAGGCACCAGGGCCGCTACCTCGCGCAGGGTGAGGTCAGCAATCGGCTCGGCCTGCTTCCGCTCCCGCAGGGGGCCGAAAAAGACACGGGCCACCAACGACAGCATATACCAGGCACCCAGCACGACGCCGCTGACGGCCAGCACCGAGATCACTCGGTATTGCAAGGTCCATTCGGTCGCTACCGTTCCCCAGGCTCGCTGGAACATGCCCATCAGCAAGAGGAATTCGCCCACAAAACCGTTCAGACCGGGGAGTCCGATGCTGGCCAGGGTCATGAAAAGCATGAAAAAGGCCAACACGGGGACTTCGCGGGCAATGCCGCCGAAGTCGGCAATCCGCCGCGTGTGATAGCGTTGATAGAGCATGCCGACCAGAGCGAACAGGCCGCCCGTCGAGAGACCGTGGTTAATCATCTGCAAAGCCCCGCCCTGCAAAGCAACGCGATTGAGGGCGAAAATGCCCAACATGCAGAAGCCTAAGTGGCTGACGCTAGAATAGGCGATCAACCGCTTCAAGTCGGTTTGGGCCAACGCCACCAAGGCACCGTGGAGGATGCCGGCCACCGAGAGCCAGAGCATCCAAGGCATGCAGGCGGCTGCGGCATCGGGCAACATTGGAAGGCTGAATCGCAGGAAGCCGTAGGTGCCGATCTTCAAGAGTACACCAGCCAAAAGGATACTGCCGGCAGCCGGAGCTTCAACGTGGGCCAGCGGCAACCAGGTATGCAAGGGAAACAACGGAACCTTGATGGCAAACCCGGCGAACAGGGCCAGGAAGAGCCAAACCTGTAAGTGATACGGCATGGGGTGAGCTTGCAGGTGGAGCGTCAATTCCGGGATGGAGAACGTCATCGGACGCCCGCCGCCGCTGTTCCAGTCCCAAAGCACAATCGTCACCAACCCCAACAGCGTCAACACGCTGCCGGCCAGCGTGAAAAGGAAGAACTTGATCGCCGCATAGCGCCGCTGCTCGCTTCCCCAGATACCAATCAGAAAAAATAATGGCACGAGGGTGAACTCGAAGAATAGGTAGAAGAGAATAATGTCGCGGGCAACGAACACTCCCAACATACCGGTGCCCAAGAAGAGCAAGAAGCGGTAGTAGAGCGATTCCTGGTCCTTGATCGCTTCCCAACTTACCAAGACGGCGACAACCAACAATAGGGCCGTGAGTGCGAAGAGCCAAAGGCTTAGTCCGTCCAGCCCAACGCTGAACTGAATATCCAACGTCTTATCCATTGCGGCGAACCAATGCCAGTGTGTACCGGCGAAGTCCTTGGCCCCGATGGGGAACCCAGCAACCAGCACGATCGCCCCCACGAGCGTTGCGAGCGATGCCACCAGTGCCCAGCAGCGGGCTTGCATTCGCCCGCCACCGGTCAGGGTCGCGGCCACCGCCGGTAGAAATAGGGTTACAAGCAACAGGTTTTTCATAAGTTACGGATCGCGCGGAAATAATTTGTAGGATGGACTTCCAGGTCCGTCCTTGTTTTTGTGGTCCGTCCTTGTTTTTGTGGACGGACTTGGAAGTCCATCCTACGGCACTTTACCATAACAACGTCCCGAGCAGCGCAAGCACCCCCAGTGCCATCACGAGGGCATAAAACTGCACAAGCCCGCCTTGCAACGGACGAAGCATCGCACCCAACGCACGCGGAAGGGCCCCGAAGGCATTTACCACTGCGTCGATCGCGTAGCGATCAATCTGGGCCAGCAGCGAGGCGAGTACCTCCAGTGGGCGGACGATCAAGACCCTATAAATCTCGTCGATGAAAAACTTGCCGTGCGAAAGGGTATAAAGGCCAAGTGACTTGGCTAACTTCGCCGCTGATTCAGCCAGGTCCCGCCGCGCGATATAAAACAGCCATGCCAGGCAGATCCCGGCAAGAGCCACGACCGTGCTGATCAACGCCACCGTGAGGTGTGACGGGCCGTGCTCGGCACCTTCCGCTACGTCTTCGGCTTGCAAAACAGTCAGCGACGGAGTTTGCATGAGAAATCCTGGGTAATTATTGCGGCCGAGAAAGTCGCCCGTCCATTGAAAATAAGCCCCAACCGCCAGCGCGCCGATCGCCAAAATCACCAGCGGGCCGGTCATGGCAGCCGGCGTCTCGTGGGCGTGATGACCGGCTTCCTTGG
>JANXQG010000017.1 GCA_025356915.1 Planctomycetota bacterium
TGATGAACAGGTTTGCTACCTTGTCGCGGCCGCCCACGCATGGCACGCCGTGGAAACAGCGGCTCGAGCAGAAGATGATTCGGCCATCCGGCAAGTAGCAAGGATCGTAATTGTCGCCATCGACCGGGTCGTCGGTGCTTACCTGGCGAAGCCCGCTGCCATCGACGCCCAATTCATAAATCTGCCAGCGGCCCTTGGGATTGGGCATCGAGAAAATCATTTTTTCGGCATCGAAATGTAATTCGACATCGCCGACGAAGGCATTTTTCTTGGGTTGAAAGAGGGTGGTGATCTTGCCACCCGGGCGAACCGGCGAGAGTACGGCAATCTGATTGTCGTAGCCATGCGCACCCATCGAGCAGTTGCCTTGCCAGTTTTGCGGCAGGCCCATCCTGCCTTCCTGGCGGCGGACCAAGAGCAGTTTGTCGAAATCCAGGAGTGGGTTGGCTAACAGGGCCTCGTGCCGCAGGGCCTCGATCTTGGTCGCCAACGCCGAGCTGTTTTGCGCGATCTTGGCATCCCCCCCGCGCAAGGCGGTCTCAATCGCGGAGGCTTCCTTCTCATAGTCGGACGCCTTCTGTAAAAACTCCTTGCCGCGTGGGTAACGGTCGCCAAAGGTTGCGGTCAGATCCTCAATGGCCCGCTGCAATGCCTTGATGTTGGCCCGCTTGAGTTCTTCGCCGGGACCGGCAACGGCAGGCCGCGCCGCGAGGCAGAGAGAAAAATAAACAATAAAGACGACACTCAACCGAATCGTATCCGTGAGCTTCGACATAGCATTACGCCTTTTCTAGGGCAGGAGGGGCGGACCGAGAGAATTCTTCTTTCGCGATCCAAGCGAGAACTCCTACAGCAATACTCTTCGCGAGAATACCGTGGAGTTGTCAGATGTATTCCAGGCTGGCGGGGGGGACGGGTTTGGCGGGGCAACACGATGGAATGGTTCTGACGAACCAAATCCTTCATACCGAACCTATAGTATAACAGGGTGCCAGCAGGATTGCTACATGATTCTGGGGAAAACTGCAAATTCCGTCCCTCCCTTGCTTCTCGTGCGTTATTTTACGATAATCGAGGGCTTTCATGTTGGTCACACTGGGAGGAACGCCGCCATGTCCAATCTGACTTCTGCCGATCTTGCCAAAATCCTGCAAAGTGGCGCCGCTCGCGTGAAGGAGAACCATGAACTCCTCTCGCGGCTCGACGCGGCCACGGGCGATGGCGACCATGGCGTGACGATGAAGCGTGTCGCCGAGGTGATTATCGAGTCGGTTACAGACGGCCAATCGCTTGGTGTTGGCCCGTTGTTGGAGCAGGTAGGCTGGAATGTAATGTCAGTCGATGGGGGATCGACCAGCCCCCTGTTGGGATCCTTCTTCATCGGCATGTCCGAAGCTGTGGGCGGTAGCGAGACGCTCGACAGTCGCACTTTGGCCGTCGCCTTTGAATCTGGCCTGGCGAAACTGCGTACCCTAACGCAGGCTAAGGTCGGCGACAAAACGATGATCGACGCCCTCGTGCCGGCCGTCGAGGCATTGCGCCAAGCGGCTGACGCTGGCGCGGAGCCGACTGTCGTTCTTGCTCAGGCGGCCGACGCCGCCCAATGCGGCACCGAGAAAACCAGCGAACTTCAAGCCCGCTTCGGCCGCGCCAGGAATCTTGGTCCGCGGTCGATCGGCCACGTCGATCCTGGTGCAACGTCGATCGCGCTGTTCTTCGCCGGCTTCCGCGATGGGGTAAACTAGTAGCGGTTATCCCCGGGCTTTGCCCTTCGCTGGATGAACCGACGCCTGTTCCGAGGACACTAGCCCCCTTGCCATTGCCACGTTCGGCCGCCATAATTCACGCTTTCTAACTCCTAACTCCTATCCCCTAACTCCTAACTCCTAACTTCTTTCATCATGCCTGAAGCAGCCAACAACCTCGACGCCAAAGACTACGGTATCGGAATTCCCCAAAGTACCGAAGGATTCTTCTTGAAGGGGCACTCGCACCTTGACTGGGGCATGAAGGACCGCCTTGCCCGGATTTTCAACCCCAAGAGCGGCCACACGGTCATGCTGGCTTTCGATCATGGCTACATCATGGGCCCAACCTCGGGCTTGGAGCGGATGGATCTCACGATCGTGCCGCTGATTCCCTATGCCGACTGCCTGATGTGTACTCGGGGCGCGTTGCGGCAGATTGTGCCGCCGACCTGCAATAAGCCGATCTCTCTCCGCGCCTCGGCCGGTTCGACGATCCTTACCGACCTAAATGACGAGTGCATCTTGAGCATGGAGGAATGTCTTCGTCTGAACGCCTCAATGGTGGCCTTGATGGTGGCCGTAGGCAGTACGTTTGAAGCCCTCACAATCCGAAACCTCACGACCATGGTCGATCAAGGCAGCCGCTATAACGTGCCCGTACTCGGTGTGACGGCAGTCGGTAAAGACTTGGTCCGCGACGCCCGCTACCTGAGTCTTGCCACGCGGGTCTGTGCCGAGAACGGTGCCCACGTGGTCAAAACATACTATTGCGAGACCGATTTCGAGAAGGTCACGGCGGCTTGTCCGGTGCCGATCGTGATTGCCGGCGGGAAGAAGCTGCCCGAGCGCGATGCATTGCAGATGGCCTACGAGGCGATCGACCAGGGCGCAGCCGGCGTAGACATGGGCCGCAACGTCTTCCAGGCCGAGTCTCCCATCGCCATGCTCCAGGCCGTGCGCGCCGTCGTGCATGACGGCGAGAAACCCGAGAAGGCGTTTGAGATGTATCGGCAGACAAAGGGATAAAGGTCGGGCGCGTTTGAACGCCAAAGCCCCAAAGGCTTACCCGCGGAAATATAAATACGCCGCGAGAATTGCTGCCAGCACAAAGGCCGAGGCGGCCACTTCGCGCCAGTCCCAACTCGCCCGCGTGTTCCGCTTGTCGGCCGCGGTTGTGGTGCCGAAGGTCAAGCTTCTGATTTGCGACTCCGGCGGCGGAGCAGACAGGTAGCTCACGCTCACCATCACCACTGCCGAAACAATCGTGATGAGGATGCTGAAATACTGGAAGTTGATGTTATTGACGATCCACAGAAAGGATCCCTCGGCATACCCTTTTTCAAAGCCAGCCAGCTTCATCGTCACCGGAGTATCGACCAACATGCGGAAGACTCCCATAATGAAGCCGACGACCATCGCCCACCAACACCCTTTGGCGTTGAGCCGCTTAAAGAATACACCGAAGAAGAATACCACAAAAATCGGTGGGGCGAGATAGCCTTGAATCTGCTGTAGGTATTCGTAGAGGCTGCTGGCCCCCTTGACCACGGGGATCCAGGCCAGGGCAATGACGACCATCGCCGCCGTGGCGATCCGCCCGGTCTGCACGATCTGCTGCTGCGTGGCCTTGGGTTTCCACTTTTCGTAAAGATCGATGGTAAAGAGCGTCGAGCAGGCGTTAAAAACCCCGGCCAGCGACCCCATCAGGGCGGAGAGCAGGCCGGCAACAACCAGGCCGCGGAGGCCGGCGGGGAGCACATGGACGACCATCATCGGAAAAGCCGCTTGGGCCTGGGCAGCCACCGCCTTGCCGTCGGCACCGACGATCGGCTTGAGGGCCTCGACCTTGCCGCTGGCGGCCAAAGCGAAGCAGATCAGCCCCGGAATGATGAAGAGGTAGACGGGAAAGAGCTTCAGGAATGCGGCAAAGATGCTGCCGCGCCGGGCCGTCTTTTCGTCTGGCGCGCCCAAGGCCCGCTGTACGATGTACTGGTCGGTACACCAATACCACAAGCCAATCACCGGGGCGCAGATAGCCATGCCCAGCCAGGGAAAATGGTTGTTGAAATACCAGGCCCCATGGACCATTCCGCCCGCGCTATCTTTGACCAGTTCCGGCCGCCAGATGAGCTGGCCGTCAGGCGGGAGGAGCGGTTTCCAGAGGTTGAACATGTCGGAGCCGCAGATGGTGCGCAACTGAGTCCAGCCTGCGGCAAGGCTGTTGTCGCCCAGCAACAGCAATCCGTAAATGGTCAGAGTGGCGGAACCGACGATGAGGACGATCGTCTGCACCACGTCGTTATAGGCCACGGCCCGCATTCCGCCCAGCATGGTATACAAACCGGTGAGCAGGATCACCAGCACGGATCCGATCCAGAAGCTGTCGATGTCCCAGCCGCCTTCCTTCGGGCCTAAGTGAAAGTTCAAGTCCGGAAGCAAGGCACTGAAGACCACGCCGCCGGCATAAATGCCCACGGCGATCTTGGAGACCACAAAGGTGATTAAGGAGACGATCGAAAGCACGTAACGGGAGCCGATCGAAAAACGCTTTTCCAAGAACTCCGGCATGGTGAATACCATCGAGCGGGCGTAAAAGGGTACGAAGACCCAGGCCAGCATCAACAGACACCAGGCATGCAGCTCGTAATGGGCCAGGGCCACGCCGTCCTTGGCCCCAGAACCAGCTAGGCCGACGACGTGTTCGGAGCCGATGTTTGAAGCGAAGATCGAGGCCCCCACGACCCACCAGCTCAGGTTGCGACCGGCAAGGAAATAGTCCGCCGCCGTGTTTTTGCTCTTCGAGACGACCCACCAAGCCACCCCCAACAATAGGGAGAAATAGCCGCCGATCATTACCCAGTCCAGAGTTTCCATCTGTGTACCTTTGTGAAAGACTTTGTGGTTCTAAGAGGCCATCCGCCCCCTGTCCCGGATGGCGGGAGGGCGTGCGAATGCAGCACACGCACGATTCTAACACGAAACGGCGGGCCGATGCACTGGGACTGCGGAGCTTGGGCACATTTTTGTATGTTTTTTAGCGGCGGTCGGTCTTGGTAATCTCCAGGTCGTCGCCAATGTCGAGGTCGTTCGGGTCGTCGTAGTTCGCGTTCATCGTTTCTCTCCGTCGTGGCCTTGGCGGTCTTCTTCGTGCTGGTGGTCTTCTTGGTAGCCATCTGTCTTTCCCTTTTCATCTGGGGTTCTCGGTTCGGCGTCGCGACCATCGCGATGCCAGTGACAGACAGTTACCTCGGGTCTACGGAAAGGTGAAGCGGACCGAACGAAATTTCCGCAGATTCGGGGGGGCTAGCTTCCGATTGCAGACTTTGATAGACTTAGGGACTTCCGGCTGGTCATGCGGAAAAAGGAACGCCAAATGGCGCAAAGCTTGACAGAATACATTCTTACGGCCGAAGCAGCGAAGGTTCTCGGCGTTTCGCAGAACACGCTGCGGGCCTGGGCCGAAGCCGGCAAGATTCCCATGCATCGGAATCCGGCCAATGGCTATCGCTTGTTCAGGCGGTCCGACCTCGACAAGTTCCTCAAGCAAGTTGCGAGGCCAGCCAAACGGAAATAGCAGGTCATGAAAGACCGACGAGAGAAATTGGGCTGCAAATATGACTCCCGAACGCCAACTTGAAGATCAGCTTATCGAGAAACTTCGAGGCTTGAAGTACGAGTACCGCGCGGACATCCGGGACCGGGCTGCGCTTGAGAAGAACTTCCGCGAAAAGTTTGAAACGCTCAACCACGTCCACCTAACGGATGGCGAGTACCAACGTCTGCTGGACGAGATCATCACGCCGGACGTCTTCACCGCCGCCCGCATGCTCCGCGAGCGCAACGCCTTCACCCGCGACGATGGCACACCTCTGAACTTCACCTTGGTCAACATCAAGGACTGGTGCAAAAACACCTTCGAGGTCATCAACCAGCTCCGCATCAACACGGACAACAGCCACCACCGTTACGATGTCATCCTGCTCATTAACGGCGTGCCTGCCGTGCAGATCGAGCTAAAGACCCTCGGCATCAGCCCTCGCCGGGCGATGGAGCAGATCGTTGATTACAAGAACGACCCCGGCAACGGCTACACCAAGACCCTCCTCTGCTTCCTCCAGCTCTTCATCGTCAGCAACCGCAGCGACACCTGGTATTTCGCCAACAACAACGCCCGCCACTTCGCCTTCAATGCCGACGAACGCTTCCTGCCCGTCTATCAGTTCGCCGCCGAGGACAACAAAAAGATTACCCACCTCGACAGCTTTGCCGAGACCTTCCTTGTCAAATGCACCCTCGGCCAGATGATCAGCCGCTACATGGTGCTCATCGCCAGCGAGCAGAAGCTGATGATGATGCGCCCGTATCAGATCTATGCAGTCAAGGCCATCGTCGAGTGCATCCACCAGAACTGCGGCAATGGCTACATCTGGCACACCACCGGCAGCGGCAAGACGCTCACTTCGTTTAAGGCCTCCACCTTGCTGAAGGACAATCCCG
>JANXQG010000031.1 GCA_025356915.1 Planctomycetota bacterium
CCCGCCTTTAGGCGGCATTTACCGGCTAAAGCCGGGACGCCAACCTAGTGTAGTGTCTCACACAGATCGATATTTATGGCAATCGCTGGAGTCCCGCCTTTAGGCGGCATTTACCGGCTAAAGCCGGGACGCCAACAGATACGGCAATTCGGAGACAGTTACACTAGTCAAGTTGCCGTGGACCTAGCCCGCTTTGCGCACGAACTATACTGCTCGCGGTTGAGACTGACACTAACCCGAAGCGCAAGCGAGGTTGCTAAGTCGTCGCCTCGCTTGCGCTTCGGGTTGGTATGGATTGGTGTCCTACCGTCAGCGAGTCCGTCACGCACTCTCCCCTGCCAACCATCCGGTACTAAAGGCGGCCTGAAAATTGTAACCGCCGATTGGACCGTCCATGTCCAGTATCTCGCCGGCAAAAAACAGCCCAGGCAGGAGCCGGCTTTCCATCGTATGCGAATCGATCTCGTCTAAAGCGACGCCGCCGGCAGTGAGTTCCGCTTTATTGAATCCCAAGGTGCCACTGATCGGGATATCGAGCTGTTTGAGCCAAGTGACCAGTTGCTGCCGCTCGTTCCGCGAGACCTCGGCCGCACGGCGCTCGGGACCGAGACCTGCCTGGACGGCAACCGTCTCGGCGAGACGTTGCGGTACATAACGTGCGACGATGCCCAGGGCCAATCGCCGGCCTGCCTCGCGACATTCTTCCTGAAACTCGGCCTCCAACGCATCTGCCTTGCGATCGGGCAGCAGGTCGCATCGCAATACGAGTCGCCGCGGCTGCGCGTGGCCGCTGACCGCACGGCTGACATCCAAGACCGCCGGCCCCGTCACGCCAAAGTGGGCAAACAGTAGCGAGCCTCGTTGCCGAGCCAGACAGATCGGCCGAGACGCGTCGTCACTCGGTTCGAGTACCTGTACGCTCACATCCGGCAGCGTGATGCCTTGCAGCCCCAAGACCCACGGGGCATGGGAAGTGATCGGCACCAAAGCGGGCCGCAACGGAACGATCGTATGCCCTAGCTCGGCTGACCAACGGTAGCCGTCGCCCGTCGAACCGCTACCAGGATACGATTGCCCCCCGGTCGTGAGTATAACGGCCTCCGCCCGCAGCGTCCGTTTGGATGTGACCACCTTCAAGCCGGCCGAATGGGGCGCAATCGACTGCACGGGTTCATCGACGGCCAAGACACAACCACTTCGACGGAGTTGTGCTAACAGGGCTGCCAGGACATCCTCGGCCCGATCACTGACGGGAAAGATTTTTCCAGTCGGCTCGACCTTCGTGGCAACCCCCTCGGCTTCGATCAGATCGACAAGCTGCTCAGGCCCCAGGGCAGCCAAGGCCGAATGGAGAAACGGCCCTTGAGTTCCAAACGCCTCTACGAAACCGCGTACATCGAGGGCATGCGTGAGGTTGCATCGCGACCCGCCGGACATGAGGATTTTGGTGCCGGGACGTCTTTTCTTCTCCAGAAGCAGGGTCCGCCGTCCCCGCTGGGCCGCTCGGCTGGCCGCCATCAAACCGGCCGCACCCCCTCCAATGACGATCACTTCCCAGTCTTCCATTCCGTTATTGTTGCATAAATTTCGGTGTAGGGCGAGTCGGTATTGGCTCCGGGGGCTAATTTTGATAGAAGTTGCTTGTGATTCGTGGAAGCCTAGGAAACATAGATTCCTTGGCATCCAGATCCCGGTACAAGCGGTTTGTCGATTTAGTCGAAAGATGCCCTCCCGCCCCAGCGGGGACGTCTAAATCGACAAACCGCAAGTGCCTGGGCTAAACTGTCTTTCCGACTCAGATCGCCCACTATGAAAAACTTCCGCCGTGTTCTCCTAATGGCCTGTCGCTATCGCCTGACCCTGCTGGGGGCGGTCCTCAGTGCTCTGGGCGTGGCCGTGCTCTGGGGTGGCAATATCGGCGCGGTCTATCCGTTCGTCAAGGTTATTCTGGAAGGGAAGTCGATCCAGAACTGGGTCGCCGATGAAGTTGATCGCAGCAGTCAGGCGGTCAGCGATCTGGGCGAGCAGATCGAGAAGACCCAGGCCCAAATTGCCGCCGCGGAGCCTCAGCAGCAGCCGAAACTCGAAGCGGCACTCCGCCACCTACGGACACGTTGCGAAATTGAATCGCAGGCACACGAGTCTTACGTCTGGGCCATGCCCTATCTCGATCGTTACCTGCCTAACGATCCGTTCCAGACGCTCGTTATACTCATGGGCGTGCTCCTTGTCGGCACCGTCCTGAAGAGCGGCCTGCTGATTGCCAACAATGTGCTGGTGGCTCGATTATCGAACCTGGCCACCTTCGATCTGCGAAAACTCTTCTACCGCCGCACCTTACGATTGGATCTGGCCACGTTTAATGAGGAAGGCTCTTCGGACCTGATGAGCCGCTTCACGGGCGACATGTCCAACGTGAGTGCTGGACTAGAAACGGTTTTTGGAAAACTGATCCGCGAGCCGCTGAAGATGATCGCCTGCCTGGTAGGAGCGGCATTCGTCTGCTGGCGGCTCTTGTTGCTTTCGCTGATCGTCGCCCCGCTGGCCGCGCTGGCCATCCGCTGGCTGAGCAAGATGCTCAAACGGGCCAATCGCCGAGCAATGGAGCAGATGGTTCAGATCTTCAGCGTATTGGAAGAGACCTTTCGCGGCATCAAGATCGTCAAGGCTTTTACCGGCGAGCCTTACGAGCGCAGGCGGTTCCACCTCCGCAGCAAGGACTATTACCGCAAGTCGATGAAGATTGCCCGCTACGATTCCCTCTCGCACCCGATTACCGAATTCATGGGCATCCTCACCGTTTGCCTTGCGCTGTTGGCCGGGGTATGGATGGTACTCAAGGGCGAAACCCGGTTGTTGGGCATCCCCCTGACCTCGCGGCCGCTGGACCTCAGCTCGCTCTTGCTCTTCTATGGTTTTCTCTTCGGCACGGCCGATCCGGTGCGAAAGTTCTCCGACATCTTCAGCCGGCTGCAATGCGGCGCGGCGGCCAGCGACCGGATCTTTGCCCGTTTGGACCGCGAGCCGCTCGTCCGCAGCCCGAGAAATCCTCTCTCTTGTCCGCGGCATGGGTGCGAGTTATCCTTTGAAGGCGTATCGTTTGAATATCATCCCGGCACGCGGGTGCTGGAGGGCGTGACGTTGCGAATTCCCTTCGGCGAGACGGTCGCGATTGTTGGTCCCAACGGTTGCGGTAAATCAACGCTGGCCAATTTGATCCCGCGTTTTGCCGACCCGATCGAAGGCCAAATCCGCCTGGACGGAATACCTCTGACCGATCTCCGATTGCGCGAGCTTCGCGGGCAGATCGGCCTGGTAACCCAAGAACCACTGTTGTTCGACGACACGGTTTTTAACAATATCCGCTACGGCCGTCCTCGGGCAAGCCGCGACGAGGTGATCGAAGCGGCCCAGCGAGCACACGCCCACCGCTTCATCGAATCGGAGTTGACCGACGGCTACGAGACCGTGGTCGGCACGCTTGGCGGCCGGCTATCCGGCGGCCAGCGGCAGCGCATCGCCCTGGCCCGCGCGATCCTTCGCAACCCGGCGATTCTGATCCTCGACGAGGCGACCAGCCAGATCGATCTGGAAAGCGAGCAGGCGATCCAGGAAGTGCTGGAGGAATTCGCCCGCGGGCGGACGACGATCCTCATCACGCATCGCATGGCGATCCTCTCCCTGGCCCATCGCATCGTTGCCATGCAGGCCGGACAAATTGTTGACGTTGGCACGCATCAGGAGATGATCGATCGCTGTACGCTCTATCGCCGGTTGCATCAGATTCAGTTCGAGGACATACGGCGGGTTGCGTGAAACGAAATTATTCTTCCGGTGTGAGGAGTTTGATCTCGTGCAAACATAGGCCGTACCGCCCGCCGGGAGGATTGACCCCTAGCTTCACGCCATTCCAGCCGGGGCTGAAATTCGCGGAATAACAGAGCCATAGGGACCGCCCATCGGGACTGATGAACTTGCTCGGGAAATTGAGGAAGTAACCTTGTTCCCCGAAGTCCTTCATATAGGACACCATGCGCCAGGGGCCCGTGATGGCATCGGCCTCGAGAATGTAGGAGGTCATCTTGGCTGCGGTCGGCCAGCCGTCGGTAACGCACATCAAGTATTTCTTCAAACCGGGCACATAGGTGGCAGTGACACAGCCCATGTGGTTGTTCCATTCGATCAACGGCTTGATTTTCTCAAAGCTATTCGTCCAGATCGGTTTGCCGTCCGGGGCATGGCCGGCGAAATACTCATAAGCCTTGGGGTCGTTAATCGTCTCTGGAGAAGGTGTGACGCGTGCCATATAAACTTGATCGGCCGTGATCCAGCTCAGGTTGGCGTGCGCGAAGTCGCTGGTGCAGCCATCGACCACCTCGAACAATTGGCCCGGTTTTCCAGGCTTGAGACAGGGCCGCGGCTTGGGATCATTCTCTTCAGCGCCCATGCCCAGCAAGTAGGCCTTGCCGTCGGGGGAGAATGTCATGTTCTTGCCGAAATCGACGAAATGCGGAGCACCCATCTTCACCGGACCCAGAAACTTGCGCGGCTCGGGAAACAGCGGCTTTGCGGACGTGAGAGGAGACGGCTCCCACGTCTTGCCGTAATCGCGGGAGATCTGGAAACCCGGCATTGGCCCGAGATTGGGCCAGTTCCAGGTAACCCCGTTGTGCTTGTAACCGCCATCAGGCCCGAGGCAATAAGTGCCGTAATACCAGATGCCGTTGTGGATCAGCGAGCCAGCCGGATAGCGCCCTTTATAAGGCAAAGCAGTTGCCTGCTTGGGCGGCGAGGTGTTGTGGATCGTAAGTTTCAGCGGGTCGTCACCGATCATCACGGCGTGAGCGGTCCTGGCACCTGCTCCGCCGTCTGAAGAACAGTCAACTCCGTCCGTCTTGCCGTCGGTCCAAGGCGAGTAGAGGTTGCCATTGCTGTCCCAGCAGGGATACCAGGTGTCCCCGCAGTGGTAATTGCTGTGGCGACCGGTAAAATAAACGCCTGTTAGGCTGGTTGATTTCTGGAAAGGGCAATCCTCCGGAAGTGGGGACTTCCAGGCGAACCCCTTGGGGCCATTCGCCGGCGTGTTCTGCGGCTCTTTCGCCAGTGCAGCAGAGGTAGCCAAGAGAGCAAGCAGTAATGTCTGTGAAATTCTCATCATTTTTGGATCTCCGTAGGAATGTGTGGGCTCTTACCGTTTCTGTCAGCATAGGCGGGCGGACATGGGTCCTGCTTCTCGATAAGCTGCCGAGCCCGTTCTCGGAGCTCAGAAAAAACCTCTTTGCCATCAATCCACTGACCGGCATCCAATTCGGCGATTCCCCTTTGGATGTCGTCTCGCAATTGCTTTCGCGTCATCAAGAGGCGTACTCCGTCGGCCACCGCATGCTGGGCCGTCGAGTATTCGCCGGACGTGACTAATGTGTCAACAAATCTCCTGGTTTCGGCTGGCAGATCAAGAGATCCATGTTCCGACTCCGTCAAAGAGATACCACATTCGCAATGCAGACCAATCCAGACACATTTTGAATTTATCCTTTCTGCGTGCCTGCAATAAG
>JANXQG010000046.1 GCA_025356915.1 Planctomycetota bacterium
ACGGGCAACAACGACCAGACTGAAACTCTGAACATTATAGGAGAAGTATCGGGAAAGACAGCCATTACTTTCGACGACGAAATCGACACCGATGTAGCCTAGTTCCAGCCCGTCGGCCAACTTCATCGAGGCTTGCAAGAGATCTTTCCAGAAGGGGATCTGAACGCCGGCAATCGAGTGGCCCGTGTCGGGATGCGTGGCAATCGTGCGATCCATGCAGACACCGCCGAAGGTGCAACCGGTCAGCAGATCGACACCCGCTCCGGCCGCGCCCTGATGCAGATTTGCCTTGCCTCGCGACGTCCGCGTCGGCAGCCGAACCATCGCCATCACTGGTACGCAGCGATAGAGTACGACGCGGATATCTGGCGTGCCGCCTTCGCTGATGTTGACGAAAGCATCGTGGCGGACAATCCGCTGCTCGATGATGGCCAGGTCGACTTGCCCTTGCAGCGAATAGAGCCCGGAGAGGATCGCCGAAATGTGATAGCGGAGATCGGCTAGAGTGTAGCGTTCTCCGCTGGAAGTGAAAAACTCCTGACCATCGTGCTTGGCGACGACGATGATCCCTCGGCCCCCGCTGCCCGCAGCCGGCTTGATCACGAATTCCTGCCGATTGCCGGAAAGCTCCAGAAACCGTCCCACGTCGCCATTACTTTCGATCAGGGTATAGGTTTCCGGCACCGGGATGCCCGCAGCCTGGCAGATGCCCTTGGTCAAGTGTTTCTCATCGACCCTGGGGTAGAAAGCCCGACGGTTCAAGGGAAGGACGAAATGTCCGTTCCGGCGATTGATGCCGACGATGCCCGCGCGTTTCAACTCGCTCGGCCATGCCCAAAATCGCCATGAAGAACATTGCGCCATGCGGCTATTCCTTGAAAGCTCAGACGCTCTCCGAAGTACGGGAGAGGGGAGTTGTTGCTTAATTGTTCAACTCGGGTGGCCCGGAGCCCGGTTCCTCCGGGGGATTCATGCTCGGGTGGACCAAGTCGCGGAAACGTATCAGTTCTGTTAGGCGGTAGCCCGTGTAGCGTCCGATCAAGATCAAGGCCGCGACGGTGAAAAAGTGTAGTTCGGGATAGTAGAGCAGTAGATTGCCGAGGCTCGGCGAACTGAGCAGCAGGTAGATTGCCATGGCCGTGAGCACCGTGGTAACCAGCAGTCGCACGGCCTGGAAGAGCGAGTCTTCTTCGCTGGTGACGTAGAACCGCTCGACGAGGTTTGTGAGGATCACCATCGGCAGCAGCACCGTTTGGCCCGCAAGTGCCCAGGCGAAGTAGTTCATCACGGAGATACCCAGCACCATGAGCATGACAACCATGGTAAGGATGATGCCTAAGCGGGGAACGAGCAGAAGTTTGAGCCGGTCCAAGAGCGTGCGGCTGACGAAGCCCGTGGTGATTACGACAAAAAAGATGCACAGCCCGCTTTGCCAGTCGTTATAGACGAACGCCAGGGCCAGCAGCGTGGGCGTAAACAAGCCGAAAGTGCGAATGCCGATAATCGTGCGGATCAACGCGGTGAACAAGGCCCCGATGGGCAGGATCAAGACCACTTTGATCGGCTCGTGCAGCTTACCCGGAAGACGCCGAAGATCGAGAATCCCTAAGATGGTACGGGTCGTCGGCGGAATGCCTTCGATCGAATACGAGGTCACCAGATCCGTGGAATTGGTGGCACGAATCAATTCGATGCTGTCGCGCCGCGCGGGGACGATGTTGTAGTCCAACTCATGGAGGGAGCCGTTCTCCGGATCGTACGGCACCCAGCGTTCGACAGACGGTTTTTGTGGATCGGTGACATAGACTTCGACCCACGTTCGCGGTCGGATGTTGTTTCCTTTCTTGATTTCAAACCCCGTCACCAGCCTTGCGGGAATCTTGGCGGCACGGCACAAGGTGGCGAAGGCTCGGGCGCGCCCCAGCGGCGATCCCTTCTGATTATAAAGGGCATCATTGCCGGTATCAGGCCCCAACTCGCCCACGGGTTCGATTTCGCGGATACACTCTCGGAAAATAAGGTCGACCAGTTCCTGCGGCTTGGGATGGTTGTCGCGGAGCCGGTTGACCATTTCTTGGGCCTTCGTGTCGGTCGCCGTCATGCCCTTGGAATCGGCCAAATACGTGGTGCGATCTTTGGGAGTCAGTGGCAAATCCAACGTATTATGGCGCCAATCGCCTTTTCGGTTGAGCTGAATGCGAAAGGAAATCGTACACTTGAGTTGACCCGCCTTGATGGTCCGGAGCACGATGTCTTTGCGGTTCGCGGCCGTGTGGACACGATTTCGAACCAGTTCCATTTCCGGAGCGTCAATCTCCTGCTCAAGCACACGGCAGAAGCGGGTTGTCTCGGGAAAGGCCGCCAGCAAGCGAACATCAGGCATGATCACTCGGCCATCGGGCTTCCGCGCATGGAATTCGGCCGTGTAGGTCAGGCGATAGTCGCTATCCCCGGCCTCGAGATTAAGATTAAGCCGCAAAATGAGGAAGCCAATCCCTAGGACCAAAAGGATCAGGATTGCCCATGCGGAACTCGACTTTCCGGTCACTTCGGGAGCCTCCCTGCCTGCGCGGCCGCGCGCACGACCTTCAACTGCAAGACGACGGATTCGCCTGGATTCTCCTGCTCGGGATAATAAACCAGATAGAGTACTCCACGGATTCGATCGATGCGCACGGCAACTCGCTTGGCATCGCTCCGCAAAGGTACCAACTCCGTCATGTCGCCATGGGCCACGCTTTCCGGCAGTGGCAGACAAAAGAAATAGAAGGGCGAGATCCTCTTCATCGTCTCGCCTTTCTCGGGCTTCATCAGCCCCGCGGTCTGGCTGTTGGGAAACATGCTGGCCACATATTTTTCGCTGCGTGCATCGGGAAGCCGAGACTCGGGTAGATGAATTCGCAACGTGTCGTCACCGACCCACTCCGCCTGGACGGGTGCTTGCCTTGGCTTACCCAGCGGGGGCAGGACCTGCAACTCGGGATCGCCCCAGAGCCGGAAACTCAACGCCGCGCGAACTGCCTTGGCCTTTTCCTTGAACCCACGGCGGGCCTTCAGTTCTTCGACGCAAAAAAAATAATTTTGGGCATCGCGGAGCATCTCGCCCAGCGTGCAGCCGCGATACAGCATCGAGCTCATCGCCGCGTTCAGCAAAGCACTGCCGCAGCCGCTATGGATTGGAGTCATGCTGCCGATCAAAGCCACTCCGCCCAATTCGTCCAAACGCCAGAGCACGGCGTCGTCCATCGATTCGCAGCTCTGCAAAATGACGATGGGAAGGCCCGCCAAGGGGCCTTGCAAATGCCGGGAAACAGGCTCGGCCATCACGACCCGCGGGGCCGGTAGCGGAGCCATGTCCTGATCGATGGTACGCTTCGCTCCTGCCACTCCTTCCAGATCCTCATCGTCCAACGGATATTCCTGCGCCTGTGATCGCCGCAGCACCGGAGCGTCGATCAGATCCTGATAGGCGAGATGACCTTCATAAAGAATCAAATTGGCGGAGCGGGCCGCAGTAAGAATCTCCGGCGAATCGGTCAGCTTGCCGTAGAACTCATCGACATGCACACCGAAGTTTTTGAACTCGGCCGCCGTCACGCGACTGATCGTTTCGCATAGCGGCAAGGATCGCCGCGTGACGCCGGAGTTCGCAACCATCAGCAGCCGCGGCGGACAGTTGGCCAGAAGCCGCTCGCGCAGCAGCCCGCGGACGAAGAATACCGAGGAGTCGCCCAGCGACTCCAGTGGAATCCGGCCAACGCCAAGCGCGGCCAACTGATCGGGCTGGGTGGGAACGAAAGGTTCCGTACGAACCATATAGTGCAACGGCGGAGCGGGAGCCGCGGCAGCAGTTCCGCCAGACACGGCAGCAGGGATTCCGCTGCTAGGGATTGGTTGCGGAATTACTGTGGGGGGCGCCTCGTGGCCGTCTTCCCCGCCAGCCGGATCAAGTTCCGTAAGACGATATCCGATTGAAGCATAGTCGGCCAGAATGGTCACCGTCCGCGGTAACAACGACTCGCGACGGATCAACTGTTGCACGTCGGCCTCCACCACGCCGGCAGCTTGGGCATGCGTCAACACCACCGGCGCGCCCCGGGCGGAACTCAGGTAGGACGCGAGCCACGCCGTATTCCCCACCTTCGCCCGATCATCCGGAGCACGAGCGACGATCACATTGCGAATCTTGTCGGCTCCCAGTGCCGCGATCAGCCGGTGTTGCAATGCCTGGGGTGGTAGGATCTCGGAGGAGAGTGCGTGCTGCTGAATCCATTGGGGCGATTTCTTAGCATCGCTCACCGCAACGAGCATCCGTGCGACGGACAATTCATTCAACGTTGCCGAGACTGCGGTTCCCGCTTCATTCTGCTCACAAAGCAGGATCGGCACCCCAAGGCCCGCCGCCAACGCGCTGCCGAGGATCACGGCCTCCGGATCGTCGGCAATCGCCACGACGACTTCGCGCGAATGGTTCCAGAACCGCTTTGCTACCGCCGCGCTGGCCGCGCTGGGATCGCTGCCGATGTGCAGCAACTCGGGCGTTCGCTTCTGTAGCGTGGTACCGAGCTTCAACGGATTGGACGTCACGAGCACGATCGGCCGCCGGCCTGGGGTGAGCGAAAGCAACCATTCCGCCTCCCGCGTCGGTGGAGTGGTGAGTGCCATCACCAAAGGGCTGGAGCCTGATTTTCGGAGATGAGCGGCCACCGGTGCCACCAGGGCCAACGTCCAGGGATAGTTTTCCGAGGCCATGATCCAGGGGATATCGATCGTTGCACCAGCCACTCGCCGTTCTGCACTCGCGGTAACTTGCGGAGCCTTCGCAGCAACCGTCACGGTCCAAAAAGCAATGATGACCGCGATCCACGCAACGAGGCTCGGCGCAGCGGATAAACGGGCGCGGAATGCGGACAATAGTAGGCAGTTCATTGAGATCAAGCTCCCATCCTCCATGATAGAAGAATAGATTTTTTGGGGGGTGTTGAACAGGCGGGTTCGGCTTTGGGCGTGGACTCAATACGGACAAGCCCATTTTCCTGCTTCCTTACTGGTAATGCAAGGGCGAAAACCCACTCGGGTGGTATTGACGACGACAAACACGGCATTGGATTTTATTCTTGCCGATCTCCGCGATAATCGCATTGTCAAGCCACCATGGAACTAGGGAGAAGTAAGACCCCCTACTTTCCAGACAGCACCCTATCATATACCCGCGCTACCTCGCCGGCCATACGCACGTCGGAGAAGCATTCGGCATGCCGCAGTCGTGCCTTGGAACCCAGTTCGTTCCAGGAAACCTCGCGGGAAATGAACCTTTGGATCGCGGCCGCCAAGTCCGCTGGATTGGCCGGCTCAACCAACAGGCCCTCGACACCGTCGCGGACGGCCTCGGGCACTCCCGGCACGGTGCTGGCCACAACCGGCAGTCCGGCGGACATCGCTTCCAGAACAACCATCGGTAGCCCCTCGCCAAAAAGGCTTGGCAGTACAAAGAGGTCAATTTGGGCCAGTTCGCCGTCGATGTCGCGGGCGAAGCCAGCCCAATCGATAGCGGAGCCTAAATTCAATTGGCTGGCCAGACGCTTGATGTGGCTTTCATATTCTGGAGTTTCAAAACTACCCACAGCGCGGAGCCGCACGGGCAAGCCGCGGCTGCGGAGTAGGGTCAGGGCTTCCAGCAGAATTTCCAGTCCTTTACGAGGCCGAAAGAGCGCAACCATGCCCAGCGTCCAGTCGGTCTTGGCCGGATCGCGAGCCGGTACGGCATGCCGCGCAGGCACGCCGTTGGGAACCACGAATACCCCAAAGCCCTGCTCGCGGACATAACTACCCACGGCCTCCGACACCGCGATCAATGCCTTCGCCCGGCGCAGAACAATCCGCTCGACAAGGCAGTTGATCCAATTGCGGAAGCGGTGGGTCGTATCGCAAGTGGTTGGACTGTGAACATGATGCACCAGCGGAACGCCCGTCAGCAGCGACACCAAGCCGCCGACGACCGCCGAACGGGCCGTATGAGTGTGAATTAGGCGGTAACCCTCGCTGCGGATGATGCGGGCAAGTCGCCAGACGGGCGAGAGGTCGAAGCGGTTTTTCATCGCCACGTCGTAGAGCGTCGCGTCCAAGCATTTTCGCATGGTGGCGAATTGGCCGCGTTTGAGGCAGGCAAATCCCGCCCGATAGCCGAAATTGCTCAATTGCTGGCCCAATAAGTCCTGTACGCGTTCGGCCCCGGCGTAGTGCTCGCCGTTGATGATATGCAGGACCGGCGTCATGGCTACCTACTTGTTCGGCGCGGCGGGCTTCTTCGCTTCAAACACCCGCACGCAACGGGCCTGACCATCGAGAACGAGAATCCGTTTGTGATGGTCAGCCACAAGATCGACCACCGAACCGGTTCCTTCGGGACCGCACACCACGCCGTCGAACTCACCCGACCGCGTGTAAACCTTGACCCGCAAAGGACTTTCCTCGGCGGTCACAAATCGACCGTCCGCGGTGATCGCAAGATGAACCGGGTTGCTGGAACCGGCAAAATCCTCAACGGCTGGCGTTCCCTGCCCCCAATGACGTTCCATCTTGCCCTGAAAACTATACCCCTCCACACGATGATCTCGACGATTCACCACGTAGACTAAATCATCCAGTCCCACCACTAAACCAAAGGGGGCGTTGGTGCCGTTGACCGTCGAGGTGAAATGGCCGGGGCTCGACTCGCCGAAGGATTCCAGAAGTTTGCCTGTCGAATCGAATCGTTGAATAACGCTCTGCCCCGCGTCGGCAATGAAAATGTAGTACTCGCTGGTTGAAATTGAAGTGAATCGGGCTTTTTCGCCCAATCCCTGCCAGATGGCCGCTTTCGCGCCGCTGGCCTCATAAACTTCCACGTGATCGACAAAGCCTACGTAAATCCGCCCAGGCGCGAGGTGATGCCGGTTGGCCACTGTCAAGCAGGTTGGCTCATAAGAGAGTGCAATCCGCATCTCCAGCTCGCCTCGAGGCGAGAAGCGGCAAAGCGACTTGTCACCGGCCACATAGATGCGGCCATCGATATCAACGGACAAGGCCGAGACCTTCTTGAAATCGACTGCAATCTGCGCCGTTTGGCGATAATCAACCATTGCCGGATCGATGGGCAGCGGCGTCTGGGAAGCAGTTAAGTCGCCATCCATGTACGACGTGGCGGACAAACTTGAATTGCCCGTCGATGCGGCCTTCCGCACCGAAAACAACGCCATGACGCTCCCAACCGCCACCAGCAGGCTGAGGAGAGAGATAATCATCGATAGCTTCGAGCGGGCCATGTAAACTCCAACTCGGCTGGCGGGACACTCGGTAATCGGTCCACCAAAGGAAGGGTACTTCACCCAATTTTATTATTCTATTTTTATATTAAACCGCAAGAAATGTCAACCCTGCATTGGGGTGGGGCACACTTTGGCTGGTGGAAGCTATGGGACAATATTAATTCTGAGCTTGCTAATTGCCTGGAATTGGGTAAACTTCCCGCCTTTTGATGATTTTTCACGGAGAGCAGCTTCGAGAATGCCGAGCAGATGTTTTATCGCAGTTGCGATGATTCTCGTAACGGTTCTGTACTTTGCCATGCCTGCCCGCGCCCAGTGGGTTGCCGAGCCGCCATCGATCGATCCGTTTGCGCAAGTGGTCCGCCCCTCCGTATTTACAGATACCGTCCCGAACAACGGTTCCATGCAGCCGCCACCAGGCATGTATCTACCTGGGCCGTCCAATCCGCCATTCGCTGGTCCGCCACCCGTCGCCACCCAGGGTCCGCAGTTTCAGGATGCCATGCAATTCCAAGGACCGGTCCCGACCATTGGCGGCCAGGATGCTCCACCAATCGGTATGAAGGTATCGGAAAGCCAGTCGCTAATTTCCACGGGTACAAACTCGGTCTATCGATTTCTCGATCATCTCGAAGCCAATTTCGTCGTCCGCGGTTACTACCTGAACGATCAGCGGATCGTTTGGTCGGGCATGGAAGAGACCTTTGGTGCTGAGGGCATTATCGCGCCCCGGCTTCGCCAGCGGTGCGGCGATTTTGAATTTCTTATCGACAGCGAGTTCTACATCAACCAGCCGTATGATCGCAATCAACTAATGAATAATGCGGAACGCTGGTCCTACGCGGCAAATTTCCGCATCGATCCGTTCGAGGTTTCGCAGCTTGCGCTGGTTACAAACTATGAAGATTGGACGTTCAAAATCGGAAAGTTTGTAACGCCCTTCGGCCGCACCTATTTTCCACTCTATACCAATTCCCGCATGGACGCTCCCTATATACGCACGGAAACGATCCGGTGGCGCGAGACGGGCATCCTGGCGCACTACAAGTCGGGCTACTTCGTGGGCGACATCGCGCTCACGAATGGCGTCGATAATCTCGATACCAATTCCTCAAAGGCCCTGGTGGCACGCATAGGCCTGGAGTCGGACTCCTGGGCCGTCGGCTGCTCGCTCAAAAAACAAGACGGCAATGGCTCAGAAAGTCAGAAGGAGTTCGGAAACCACTACGGCGTGGACGTGATGTTCCGCAACGGTCCGTTTCAATTCTCATCGGAATGTATCTTCGACGAATATGGATTCGGCCGACCGGGCTTTGATCCTCTCAATATCACCTGGGTGCGGAGCATCTACTATCGCGACGTCAGTTCGGGACAGCAGGGAGTTCCCTGTACCGGTATCGGCTATTACGCAAATCTCGACTATGCCGACGGTCCCTGGAACACGACGCTCAACTACGGCGAGTTCTACCCGCTCTATTCGGGGACTGCTCCCGATCAGCGGATCCAGCGTCGCGGCATCATCAAGGCGGCCTATCGTGTCGCAGCGCCATTGCAAGTATTCTCCGTCCTGATGATCGAAAACGGTGGCTACATCGCCCAACAGAACGAATCGCGCAAGCCGATCACCGTGCTGGGAGGATTCCAGTTCACCTTCTGAGCGGCTGCCTGGGCTTGTATCCAGGCCCTTCGTGGCATACGATAATCTTGGATTTTAGTGATCTTGCCACAGCGAAGGAGTGAACCATGCTAGCAACCGCCCTACGAAACACCATTATTTCCGTCAGCTTCGCGATTATCTTGCTGACTTTGGCCTCAACCACGATCGCTCAAGGGCCGATCGAAGCCCAGGCCATCGTGGGCGAGCCGTTTGGCGTCGGGGCCATTACTCTGAATCTGCCGACCAACATGTTGCCCGAGCCTCTTGGATTGGAGGGCATGGGGCTGATCGAGACGGCAGGCCGGGTGTTTTATCCGGCCATGCGCACACCGGCCTTGGCAAATTCCTTGAAGGAGTTTCTCCGGGAGGATAGTCCGCTGGCCAGTGGCGGACCGGTGCGGCAAGAGGTGGGTGGGATCTTGCGGGGAATGCTCGATCGTCCGCCTCGAACCACCCTCTATTTTCTCTTCCGTGGCAACGCGCCGTTGAACTTGTCGATCCAGGCCCGGCAGTCGATTCCCCTGGTCGTGCAGCCGCGGAATAATCCCGCCGCGCACCGCCGCCTGCTTCAAGCGTGGTGGCACGACTATGCCGCTCCGCGACGACTCTTGCAGCAGAAGCCCGATTTCCCTCCGCTGGTCGAAACCTACATGGTTAACACGCTGGCCCGGCGATTGAACCTTGTGCTTCCGCGTGAAATGCAGGAAGAGTCGGGCTATCGGCAGTTCGAGCGGGAGTTGGGCGCGCTGGCCGGGAGCGAAGGCATCCGCACGGCCATCGAGCAGG
>JANXQG010000053.1 GCA_025356915.1 Planctomycetota bacterium
CGCGGGCTGCAAGAAGAAGCTTCTTGCGAGTCCCGACAAGTATCTGAAGAAGCTCGATGAGAAGAAGGGCGAGAAGAAATAGGTTTGTCAATGTCCACCGCATGGTTCTTTGACTGGCCACAGAGCGAGGAGTCAGCCAACGTGCGAGTTCACCCAGGCTTGGCCGCAGGATGCGGCTAGGCCGATGCCGTCGTTTGCCGGCCCTCCCCGGGCCGGAGACAGGGTTCGGCGTCACGAACACAGCCAACAGCAGGAGGATTTCCATGTTTGATCGTATCGTTGCCATGACCATTGCATCGTTTGCCGTGATCCTCACCGTGGCGATGTCTTCGGACCGTGCTGCCGCTCAGGGCTGCTGCGGCGGCGGAGGACATGATCACGGCTCTGCCCATGACGATTCCCACGAATCAAGTTGCCATGAGGGTCCGGTAGGTCCGCCTCCACCACTGCTTACAGGACCACATGACGGACAGTTCCTGATCGCCGGTGACAGCACGATGGAAGTCGTCATGCTGCCCCAGGAACTTCGCGTCTACCTCTACGGCAAGGGGATGGAACCGCGCAGTACTCAATCATTTCAGGCCCGCCTTGTCACGCAGCTAGCTCGCGGCGGTGAAAAATACCCCACATTGCTCCAGTTCGTGCCTCGGCCGCCCGGCTCGAAGGAGCAGGATTACTTGCGCACGCCACTTGACACGCAGAGGCTCGCAGAGGGGCAAACAACGATCGCCTTTGAGTTCGAGAATTTTCCCGATCAGCGTCATCCCAAGGCGGGCTACACGTTTCTGTTCTTGCAGGAAATGGTCCGTCCGCATGTAGCCGCCGTGCCGCTCATGCCAGGCGATCATGACGGAATTGCAGGCCAGCAGAACTGCCCAGTCACCGGAGCCCGACTCGGGAGCATGGGTCCCGTGGTGAAATTGCTGGTCGGCGACCGACCGCTCTATCTCTGTTGTGCAGGCTGCGTTGCGAGGGTGAAGGAGGTGGAAGCCCACCGCAATGCACCACCGCCAAGCCCGGTGGCAAGCCAATGACCAGGAATCGCATCGAATACAAGTCCATAAGACTTCGCTCTATCCCGTGTACAAACCTCTGAGAGAAGAACCCAAATGCTTGCAGGCGTGACTAACACCAAGTATGCCTTTCGTCAACATCTGTGCCAGATCGGCTTTATCATGGACCAACCGCCCCAGGTTGTCCACCAGGAGTTTGCCCGGCAAATGGGGCCGCAACGATTTGTTCAGTACCAGCAGATCCTTGCCAATCAACAAGGTGAAGACTCGCAGAACCGCGTCTATGATTTCATGCAGGATCTGCGCGAGGCAAACCTCCTGCGGTGCCTGTCTCCAGACGTAACCCTCGATACGTCGTACTATCTGTACGAGAAGGCCATCCCGCTTCTCGCTCCCGGCAAGCGGGTCATCGAATTGGCCTGCTGGACCGGGGGCCTGACGTCGTTCATTGCCGAAAACCATCCCGAATGCACCGTGGTCGGAGTGGACCGGACAGGGAGAATTCTGGACCTGAATCGTGCGCACTACAAGCTGCCCAATCTCAGTTTCAAACAGTGGGACTATCGCAATGCCAAGCCCAAGGACCTGAAGCCCGCCGACGTCTTGTTGTGCGGCCTGGGGACGAATAATGATTGTCCACCCGGAATCTACACCGCGGATGATTCCCTCAAAGTTCGTGCCTCCAAGGGATATGAGAGAGAGAAGCAGGAGGCCCTTCGCTACTTTATGCACTGGCGGGGAGCGGCCAACGACGATGCCATCTTGTTGACAGTATTGCGCGTCTTCACGTTCCCACGGTTCCTGGCGTTCATGGATGCCGCGCAGGAAGCCGGCTGGACGGCGATGCTTGAACATTTCACGTTTGTCCCGTGCCCCAGCAATAAGGAAGCAATCCCGTCGCTCGTGTTTGTTGCACGGCCATCCGAACCGATGAGCGAGGATGTAGCTTTGTCGCATTGGATGCGAGTTTGCGCCGGAAACCAACAACTGGCTCAGTTCGTCGGACCATCTGCCTTGGGACTGTACCGGGCACTCGGAGCGAAGCACGTCCTCGCGCAACGGGAATTACCCAACCATCAAGGTCTTGTGACTAAGGAGGAACTCGGAATCTGCGGATCGTTTGGCTATGTTTACGGCCAAGATCCGCTTCCAAATCATCGGCTGGTGCTCATGTCGATAGCTCAAGCCGAAGGCCAG
>JANXQG010000074.1 GCA_025356915.1 Planctomycetota bacterium
CTTCGACGATTAAATCTGGGAAGATTACATGTCCGACATTTTGCCACCTCTTGCTTTTTTCGACTTTGTGAACGCGCCCGCCTGGGCCAAACCATTTTGGCATATTGGCTGGGGTGGAATCGCTGCCCTTGCGGCACTGGCCCTGTTGTTTGCCATGTTGCAGTTGGCTTTTCCCAAGATTGCCGCCATTGCCCGGACGACGGGCAAAGAAGCCGTCTTACAGCCACTGTTCTATATTTTGCTGGGAGCCGGAATCTCACTGTTGACCCTATCCCTGTTCCTGCCGTATTTCACCTTCGGTGAGGATGTCAAGGTGGTGGAAGAGAACGGCCTGACCCTGGTGATGTTGCTGTCAATCGTCCTGGGTCTCTGGACCGCAAGTATTTCCTTGGCCGAGGAAATTGAAGGCCGCACGGCGCTCACGGTGCTTTGCAAGCCGATCAGCCGCCGCGATTTTGTCCTAGGCAAGTTCCTGGGCATTCTCGGACCGGTGGCTATCCTGTTCATCGTTCTCGGCGTTTTCTTCCTGGCCAGCGTGTCGTACAAAGTGTTTTACGACGCCCGGGAAACGTCTCAGCCCGAGCCAAATTCGCAGCAATGCCTTGAAGAGGTCGTGCGCATTGCCCCGGGCCTGGTCCTGGCCTTCTTGGAAACGACCATAATGGTCTCGATCAGCGTGGCCATTTCCACGCGGGTGGGAATGTTGCCGAACTTGGTGATCTGCTTTTCGATTTACGTGTTAGGGCATCTCGTGCCGATGCTGGCCAAGTCGGCCATGGGACAGATGCCGATCGTCACGTTCATTGCCGATCTCTTGGCCGCCATCCTGCCCGTGCTGGACCATTTCAATATCTATGGACCTATTGCCACGGGTGAAACCGTCCCCCTGGCCTATCTCGGCCTAGCCTCACTGTATTGCCTGGCCTACAGCTCGCTCGCGATGTTGGCTGCACTGTTGATGTTTGAGGATCGAGATCTGGCGTAAGGATCATTCCTCCTTGTCAAGCTCCGAGATATTGCTCCAATCGCGACGTTGCCGCGAACTGGGAATATTCATCGCCTTGCGATACTTGGTCACCGTCCGGCGAGCCACGGTCACACCCGCCGCGGCGAGATCCTTGACCAACTTGTCGTCACTTTTCGGGCACTGCTTGTCTTCGTTGTCGACCAGCTCTTGAAGTTTCAGGCGGATCGTGTCCCAGGCCACCTCCTCACCGTCAGCATCGACCGTGCCGCCACAGAAGAACCGCTTCAACGGGAAGATGCCTCGCGGCGTCTGAATCCATTTGTCATCTACCGCTCGGCTGATCGTGGTCACATGCACGCCGACCTTGTCGGCAATCTGCTGCATCTTGAGCGGCTCGATCGTTTCGGGTCCCTTGCTGAGAAACTCGGTCTGGTGATCGACGATCGCCTGGGCGACCCGCTCGATCGTGTTTCGCCGTTGTTGGATCGCGTCGATAAGCCATTGGGCCGAATTAATCTTTCGCTTGATGTACTCGCGGGTTTCGTCATTCACTTGCCCGTCGGCGAACAGCTTGCGGTAATAAGGACTGATGAAGAGGCTTGGCGTGCGGCCATCTTCCAGGCGAACGTGGTATTTGCCATCGTCGCCTAGTTCGACAAACACGTCGGGCGTGACCGACGGAACCGGCATGTTGTTGTAGTCCGCGCCCGGCTTGGGATTGAGCTTCCGCAACTCGGTCAAAGTCTGCTGGATCAACTCGATCGAAAAGCCGGTGCGACGGCTGATCACCGGAAGCCGATTGTACTCAATATCCTCCAGGTAGAAGGTGATAAGCGACTGCAACTGCTCGAAAAGGGGCATCCCCGGGGTGAGTTGCAGCAGCAGACACTCTCGGAGATCACGGGCGGCCACACCGGGGGGATCGAGCCTCTGCACCACCGTCAGGGCTCGCTGCGCCAGGGCATGATCTTCCTTCGTCGCGTCTGACCCCAGGATATCTTCCAGGCGGCCTTGAAAATAGCCGTTGGTATCGAGGTTGTAGATGATCCGCTCGCACATCGCCCGCAAGGCTGAATCGATTTCAAACCACCCCAACTGGTCGCGAAGATAGTCCTGCAACGACTGCGGCCGAGCGATCATGTTGGCCATGGCGTCGAGCTTCCGCTCGCCGGCATCTTCCGTCTCGCCGCGCGACGGACGAGGGTGTTCCTCGGACTGGTCGGGCCACTCCCCATCCATCTTCATCAGCCGCTCAAAGTCGTCCTCATTCTTGGTCGTTTCATTGATGACCAGCTCGCGCTCCTCGGCGCTGGGCGCGTCGGGCGAATCCTGGCTCTCGGCTTCAGATGTTTCCGAAGGCAGATCGGGATCATCCTCCCGCAGATCCAGCACGGGATTCTCCATCACCTCCTGCTCGATCCGCTCCTCGAGTGCCAGGATCGACAACTGCAGAATCTCCATCGACTGGATCATCCGCGGCGCAAGAATCTGCCGCTGCTGCATTTGTATCTGCTGACCGAGAGAAAGTCGCATGAACTACACCGTTATCTAAAATGCCTGCCGTCCGGAAAGGGCGTCTGCCAACACTTCCTTATTAGCAAATTCTAGCATACTGCCGGTGGTAATTCCACGCGCCAGGCGGGTAACTCGCACCGCACAATCGCTTAATACGTTTGAAATGTAAAGCGAGGTTCCGTCTCCTTCGACGGTCGGATTGGTAGCCATGACGATTTCCCGGACGGTACCGCTGCGAACTCGATTGACCAGGGTGTCGATCGTCAATTGCTCAGGCCCCATTCCTTCCAACGGAGCAATTCGCCCCAGAAGCACATGATATAGGCCATGATAGGTCCCGGCCTGCTCCAGAGCCATCAAGTCACGCGGCTGCTCCACCACGCAGATTACCTCGCGATTCCGATTCGGATCGCGGCAAATCTCGCACTCCTCCTGCTCCGCCAGATTGTAACAGTTGCGACAATACCGCACGTTCTCTTTGACATTGCGGATTGCATCGGCCAGGACCAGTGCCTCCGTGCGGTTGAGCCGAAGCACATAATATGCCAGCCGCTCGGCCGACTTCTTGCCAACGCCCGGCATTTTTGCAAACTCGTTGATCAATTCGGTTACCGAACGCGTCACTTCAGACATGGTGGACTCTCCTACAACGTAACGATTATCCTTCTTCGACCGAGGTGGGCTGCGCACCGAACAACTCGCTTGCTCGCCGCACCAGCGAATGGTTGGCCGCCTCCATGAGCCGCTGATTCGGCGAAACCACCGGCCGGGCCGGCGTCTGGGCAATCGTGGCCTGTGGAGGAGCCTCCAGCGATTTGAACTCGACCCGAATCATCTGGCCGGTGATACCCTTCAAGGCCTGCTCGAATCGCAACACTTGCTCAGGCCGCTGGCAGGCCGTCTTGCAAAAGGCATTCTCAGGCGAAAAGAAGACCGTCACTCGGTTCATGCCCGATATTTCCAGCCGACTAAACTTCTTGGCTTGCTCACCCACCATGCCAGAAATCTTCTCGATCGCCCGCCGCCAGGTCTCTCCCACATTGACGGCATCCAGCATAAAACCAGCCTCGGCCGGAGAGTCGTCATCGTCGGACTCGGGAGGCAGGGAGCGTGGGGCGGGGGGCGTTGGGCGTTGGGCGGGAGGCACGACGGCCGGCTCTGTCACCGGTTCATACTTTTTTTTTGCAGCCGTGGGGTCTGTCTGAGGCGCAGCAGCCCCTGAAGATGCCTCACGCCCCACGCTCCCCGCTCCCTGCAACTGAACGATCAGGCTGGACAATTCCTCCAGATCTTCCAGATTGCAAATTCGGACCAGCGCGACTTCGGCAAGGATCCGCGCCTGCGAGTTATATTTCATGCGAGAAAGCGTCTGGTCGAGAATCTGCATCATGGCCAGGATTGTCTGCAGCCCAAATCGCCGTCCAGCTTCGATAACATTGCCGCTATTGGCTGTCGAGGCATAAAGAAACGTATCGGCCGGGCAACCGACCGTAGAGACCATGCAATCGCGGAAGTATCCAAAAAGCTGCTCGATCAATTGGGCCACATCGACGCCTTCCTGGGCCGCCGCGTTCAGTTCGCCCAGTGCGGCCCCGGCATTCCGCTCGATCAGGCTCTTCACTAGGACCGTCAGCCGCTGATCGCCCGCGGTGCCAAGCATCCCATGCACGTCGGCCACGGTGATCCGCTCCGAGGCGAAGGACAACAGTTGCTCCAGGAGCGACTGGCTATCCCGCATCGAACCTGCGGCCCGTCGGGCGAGAACCTCCAGGGCTTCGTCCTCGGCCTGAACCCCTTCGGCATCGACGATCTGCCGCAGCCGGTCGAAGATCGATCGCGTTGCAATGCCGGCAAAATCAAACCGCTGGCACCTCGACAGAATCGTGATCGGGATCTTCGTCGCCTCGGTTGTGCAGAAGATGAACTTGATGTGTTCCGGCGGCTCTTCCAGCGTCTTGAGCAGGGCGTTGAATGCCTCGCGCGTGAGCATGTGTACTTCGTCGATAATGTAAATCTTGAAGTGAGCTCGGCTTGGACGCACGTTGGCGTTTTGCCGCAATTGGCGAATATCGTCGATACCGCGGTTACTGGCGCCGTCAATCTCTAAAACGTCAACATCATCCCCCCCGCTGATGCTCTGACAGCTATCGCACTGATTGCAGGGTTCGGCCGTGGGGCCATTCACGCAATTGAGGGCCTTGGCAAAGATTCGGGCCGTCGAGGTCTTGCCGGTTCCACGGGCACCGGTAAAAAGATACGCATGGCCGACGCGATGCGTGGCAATGGCATTCGAGAGGGCCTGCGAGACATGCTCCTGCCCGATTAACTCGCCAAACCCTTGCGGCCGATACCGCCGCGCAACGACAACATAAGAAGGCGCAGGTTCAGAATGAG
>JANXQG010000079.1 GCA_025356915.1 Planctomycetota bacterium
GATTTCCTCCTGTCTCGCCCATCCGCCAGAGCTCGCCGAGAGAATATTTCTCCAGCCACTCGCACAGCCGCGCCGGTTCGAGCCGACGGAGTTGTGTGCCGCGATCGTCTTTCTCGCAGACGATAATACACTCGGGCACACAACTCCGTCGGCTCGAACCGGCGCGGCTGTGCGAGTGGCTGGAGAAATATTCTCTCGGCGAGCTCTGGCGGATGGGCGAGACAGGAGGAAATCCGTGACGCGAGAAATCCGGCTGTATGTCGAAGGTGGTGGGAATCAAAAGGACACCAAAGGCCGCCTGCGCACCGCTTTTGGGACGTTCTTTAAGGAAATTAAGGACCGTGCCCGGTTGGATCGCACGCCGTGGACGATTACGGTTTGCGGCGGCCGCTCGGCGACCTTCGACAACTTCCGACTTGCGCTGCGGTCCCATCCTGACGCATTTAATGTATTGCTAGTCGATTCCGAAGACCCCGTAAACGAAGAAAGTCCCTGGGAACATCTGCGAAATCGCAAAGATGATGGATGGACCCCGGCTGTGAAGACCGCGAATGCCAACTCATGGTCCAGTGCATGGAAACATGGCTGGTCTGCGATTCGGAAATACTTGCCACGTATTACGGGCAGGGTTTCCGGGAAAATGCCCTGCCCAAGAACGCCGACATCGAGAGTGTCGCCAAGGACAACATTCTCCGCAGCCTGAAAGAGGCGACCCGCACGACAAAGACCAAAGGCGCGTATCACAAGACGCAACATGGCCCGGAAATTCTCGAGCGTATTCGTGCCGACGAAGTCCGCGGGAAGGCACCGGCCTGCGAACGATTATTTGCGGTACTCTTCCACGCACTTCATGACTAACAAATCACTTTCAAAAGAGTCGCTTCATGGATATCATCAAAGATCTAGTTCTGCATCTGAACATCGACACGCTCGCGCAGATCATCAGAACCTACGGCACATGGACCTATCTGATCCTCTTCGGCGTGATCTTCTGCGAGACAGGTCTAGTGATAACGCCTTTCCTACCGGGTGATTCGCTCTTGTTCGCGGCCGGGGCCATTGCAGCTAGACCGGATTGCCACATCGATGCAACGATCCTCTTCATCGTGCTTTCGGTAATCCTGGCCATCATCGTCATCTCCGTCCTGCCGATGGTCGTGGAATACCTCCGTGCCCGCCATGGCGGCGAAAAAATTAGGAGAACTTGACTTCTCGGCCCTCGGCGTCGGAACAGACAAAAACGAGGTGCTCGGGACCTGCGTGCTCGTCGCCGACAATCTGGACCGTCATGTTCCCGTCGTCTTCCAACTGGGCCAACTCGTGCCGCTTGCGGTTATTCAAAAAATCGGCAACATCGGGGGCCACGCTGACGCGGACCTGCGCGATCGTCGGCTTCTGGGCGATCACGATCAACAACCGCATGACGTCGATGGCCATGCTTTCGGGAGTTTTCACCACCGCGGAACCATGGCAGCAAGGGCAATCTTTGTATGCGCTCCGTTTCAAACTCGGCCGGATTCGCTGACGAGTCATTTCGACCAAACCGAAGGGGCTTGTGCGGAGGATCTTGGTCCGAGCGCGGTCGCGACGGACTGCGTCGCGCAAAGCCCGTTCGACGCTGCGGCGGTGCCGTTCCTTGTGCATATCGATGAAGTCGTTGACGATCACGCCGCCCAGGTCGCGCAATCGTAACTGCCGGGCGATTTCCTTGGCCGCGTGCATGTTCATCTGGTAGGCGGTTTCTTCGGCGTCGCCCTCGGCCCGGAAGCTTCCGCTGTTGACGTCGATGGCCACGAGGGCCTCGGTTTGGTCGATGACGATCGACCCACCAGCCCTCAGGGGCACCGTGCGGGCATGGATCATGGCAATCTCTTGGTCGAGGCGGTGCTTGAAGAAGAGAGGCTCCTTGCCTTCGTAGAGTTGCAGGCGATTGGCGTACCGCGGCATGACAAGTTGCAGGAATTCGCGTGCCCGTTCGTAGGCCGCTTTCTCGTCGATGTAAATCGTATCGACCTCCGCCGTGAAAATATCGCGGATGGTGCGGATGATCATGTCGCTTTCCTGATAGATGTCCACCGGGGCGGGCATTTTCTTGATCCGCCGCACGATGACCTTCCAAAGCCGGAGCAGGTAGGCAAGGTCGCGAGAAAGCTCGCGTTTTGAGCGGTCGGACCCGGCCGTGCGGACGATGAACCCAACGCCCTTGGGCGGATTAAGCTCGAGCATGATGTCCCGCAGCTTGCGGCGGACTTCTTCGTCTTCAATCTTGCGGGAGACGCCGACACGACCCAGGGCGGGCATGAGCACCAGATAGCGGCCAGGAATGCTGATATAGGTCGAGAGCGTTGGTCCCTTGGTACCGATCCCTTCCTTGATCACCTGCACAAGGACTTCATCGCCACGGCGGAGGATATCTTGGATGGGCGGCTTGAAGCGGGGTCGGCCGCCCGTGCGGACTGGCCGCTTCTTCGGCTGGTCGTCGAAGTTGGTTTCATCCGCTTCCTCCGCGTCTTCTTGGTCGTTATGGCGATCATTGCGGTGCTCGCCAGGAGGACCGAGCGGCTTGTCGGGATCGTAGCCACCCTGGGCATAGTACTGGGGTTCGACGTCGCTAATGTGCAGGAAGCCATTGCGGCCGACGCCGAAATCGACGAAGGCCGCCTGGATGCTCGGCTCCAGATTGACGACGACACCTTTGTAGATATTGCCGACGTAGCTATCCTGTCCCGTGCGCTCCACGTAGAGTTCTTCCAGAACTCCATCCTCGACAATCGCGATCCGGCATTCCTCCGGTTGGGCGACATTGATCAACATTTCTTGTTTCATGGTCTCGCTTTCTTAGGCAAGACCGACGAGCGGGCATTCGAGCGACAAAACGTCTGCGGGAGGAGGACTGTGCGATCATGAATCGATCTCCACGTTGTTACGTGTGGGAGGCAAGGCCCAGGCCTTGCAAATACCCCGCGGCAGAACCTCCAGCGACTCGATGCGCAGCCCAGGACGAGCCTGAAGCTGGAGGCGAGCGAGCAAATCATCGGCGGTGGGCGCTTCGTTCAGTTCAAGTTCCATGCTTCACGGCGTCCTTCAATGCCGACCGCCAGGGCCAGGGGGAAGTTCAGGCGCGGCTTGGGTCGATATCCCCCGCTCATGCCCAGCGATAGCCCGGCGCGGCGAAATAACCGCTCCAGACTGCTCGTCAACTCCCGGTGGCCGATCAGGCGCAGTGCCGACTGTTTTGCAAATCGAATGCGTACTCTCGGTCGAACCATTGGTTCAAATCAATCTGCTCCGCCAAGACAAGAGTGGCGGAAAACTCTGTTTTTTGACTTATTCCCAACCCCGTTACGCAGCCTGGAAGGCTACGCTACAAAGCTCTCATGCGTTCCCGAAACCGGGAACACGTCGTTTCAATTCCTCACGGAGGTAGTTTGTGATGTCTCGTGCATTTTCCATCGTGGCGACGCGGTTGGTGACCTCCTTGCAATCGGCAAGGGTCACGCGGCGGCAAATGTTCTTGATCTCCGGCAGGGCGGCTGGTGCCACGCTGAACTGCCGCAGCCCCAGGCCCAACAGCAGCATCGTGTAGTTTGGGTTGCCACTCATCTGCCCGCACATGGTGATCGGAACCGGCTTCTTTTTGGCCGCGTCGATGGCCATGGCGATCAACCGCAACACGGCGGGGTCGGCCGGGTTGTATAGCCCAACGACGTCCTTGTTGCTGCGGTCGACGGCGAGTGTATATTGGATTAGGTCGTTGGTGCCGATACTGAGGAAGTCAACCTCCTCAACGAAGCGGTCAATCATGATCACGGCCGCCGGCACTTCGACCATCATGCCGATGGGCAGATCGCGATTGAAATCGATGCCGTGTTCGTCGAGGTCTTCCATCACGTCGGCCAAGACCATCTTGGCTTGGCGGAGCTCCAGCAGCGTGGTGATCAAAGGGAACATGATCTGTAGGTTGCCCAGCACGCTGGCACGCAAAATTGCCCTAAGTTGCGTGCGGAACATCGGCAAGTGGCGGAGTGCCAAGCGGATGCTCCGCAAACCGAGGCACGGATTGCGTTCGTCCTCGGGCTGAGGCAAGTGGGGCACCTTGTCGGCCCCGAGGTCAAAGGTGCGAATGATGACCGGCTTGTCGCCCATGGCCTGCAAGACCTGGGAGTACGCCTGATAGTGAACCTCCTCGGTTGGCTCGATTTCGCTGCCGAGATAGAGGAATTCAGTGCGGTAGAGCCCAATGCCTTCGGCTCCGCGATTGACGCAGTGAGTTACCTCGTAAGGAAACTCGATGTTGCCGTAGAGGCTGATTTGCACGCCGTCGGCGGTTGTGGCCGGCAAATCGCGGAGGGCCTCGAGTAGGACAGCCGCCGAGAGATTCGCTTCGACCTTGTGGCGATAGTGGGCCAGCGTTTCTTCGTCGGGCTGAAGGATCACAAAGCCTTTGTCGCCGTCGATAATCACCAGTTCCCCGCCAGAGACATCAGCCAGGAAAGGGCCGGTGCCGACGATGGCGGGGATCTCCAATGCTTCGGCGACGATCGCCGTATGGCTGCTGGGACCACCGATCTCCGTGACGAAGCCGAGAACGAAGTGGCGGTCGAGATTGGCCGTTTCGCTGGGCGTGAGGTTGTGAGCCAAGACGAGTACCGGCGACGTGAGGTGCGCAATGCCTTCGCGGCGGTGGCCCAGCAGATGCCGCAAGAGCCGTTTCTCAATATCAAAAATATCGGCGGCCCGTTCGGCCAAGTGGGCACTGTCCAACCGCTGGAAAACCTGGGAATAGTGCCGCAACGTGCGACTGACGGCATACTCGGGCGAGTAGTGGCGGTGCCTGATCATCTCTTCCAGTTCGCTGCGGAGCCGCGCGTCCTGGAGCATTTGCAAGTGGGCGTCAAAGATGGCGGCATACTTCTCGCCCAGTTCCTGGGCGATGGCGTCGCGGTGGCTGGCAATCTCGGCAGAGGCGGCCGCGATTGCCTTTGCCAGCCGATCCAGTTCTTCGTCCACGGCATCGCGCGCAACGAACCGCCGAGGAATGCGAAATCCCTCGTTGTCCATGACCATCGCTTCACCGATGGCGATTCCCGGCGAAACGGGTATTCCTTGTAGCTTCTGCATTACAGTTCGTTTACTCAATCTTCGTCGAACTTCCGAAGGAAGAGTTGTTCGAGTGCATCGACGGCCGCTTGGGCCTCGTTACCGGAACCTTCCAGCGACAATTGTTCCCCCTGAGCGGCTCCCAGCGACATCAGTTGCAAGATGTCGGTCGCTTCGACCTCATGAAGTCTCTTGGTAATCACAACGCGCGCGTCGAATTTACGGGCTTCAGTGACGACCATCACCGCAGCCCGGGCATGTAGTCCCGCGCGGTTTGCGACAGTTACGGTTCGCTTTAGAGTAGGCTCGGGCATGGGGCGCTTCGACACAAAAAAATCGTCTTGGAATCCCCCGCAATACTTCCGAGGGTTCCCGGCTGCATCACATCAGGATCCAAATTGATGATTATCGGCTTCGTCTAGGAGCAGGGTGACGTCTTGAGGCAATTTAGCCTGCTTCAGAAGATGGCAAAACGTATCATCGCGGAGTTGCCGAGAGATATTTTCCAAGGCGCGAAGGTGGTCGCCTGGCCGATCGGGTGGGGAAATCAGTAGGAAAAACAAATTGACTGTCTCGCCGTCGAGGCTGGCGAAGTCAACTCCGGACGGACTGACCGAAACCGTGCCGACGAGGCGATCGACGCTGGGGTGTTTGGTGTGGGGAACGGCCACGCCTCGGCCGATGCCGGTGCTGCCCAGCTCCTCACGCTTCAAAATTGCTTTGACAATGCTCTCGAAATCGGCCGAATTGACTCGCTTTGCCTCGACCAACGCCTGGACCATCTCGCGGATGGACCCTTCCTTGTCGAGTGCCACCATATTCGCACGAATGGCATCACGGCAGATAAAGTCAGAAAACTTCATGCACCAATCTCCCTAATAGGATGGGGTTAAATATCCTCAGACCCGTCTTCTTCAGCAGGGCTTTTCTGGCCTGGCACTTCTGGCGTTTCAATTTGCCGGTGTCCGGGGCCGCGATGGCGGTCTTGAACCTTTTGCTTGTATTTACGCAGTTGATGTTCCATCTTCTCGACGACGTCATCAATCGATGCCATCAACTCCAGCGAACGACACTCGGCCACAAAGTCGTGTTTGTGTTCGGCCGATACCCGAAGATCAACATTGGGTGCGTCGCGGTGCTCAAGATCGACGGTAACATCGATCGCCGTCAAGCGTTCAAAAAAACGGGGCAACTTCTCCAGCTTCTCTTTGATCTTGGCCTGCGTCTCGTCACTGAGATGCCCATGCCGAGCGGAAATCTTGATCTGCATCGAGAAAACTCCTTTGCTTAACGCCAGCCCGATAAAACCCGTATACTACAACCGACAACACACTCCCCGCTGGAGTGAGGGCTTCTGGCCAACACGAACATTCAATCGTAGATTCTAGCAATCGGGACGGAATGAGACAAACGCAATTAGAGGCTAGCATTACTGTTCCACGCACTACAGCCTCATACTAGTGTAGCTTTTTATAACTCGAGCATAAGGGGGAGTGGGGCGTAGGACCGATTGAAACCCCTACGAAGGTGTGTATAATCAGCCATGGAGTGTGTTTGTGCGCAGCGAAACCCCGCTTCTGGCTTGCCTGCCACCCACTACTCCCCTAATTCCCTACAGACACGCAGAATCCGGACGATGGCTTCGTCAATCTGAGCATCCCTGGTCGTCGCCCCGAGACTGAAACGAAGACTGCTGGCTACGATGTCGTTCGAGAGGCCCATCGCCCGAAGGGTGGGAGAAAGCTCCGTCGAACCGCTCGCACAAGCTGAGCCTACGGAACAAGCAACCCCGGCTATGTCGAGGGCCAGCAGCAGGATCTGACCTTCCAGCCCGGGGAACGCGATGTTGCTGGTTTGCGGCAGACGAGCGACCGCTTCGCCATGAACGATCAAGCCCGGCCGCCCGGCCTTCAATCCCGATTCAAAACGGTCGCGGAGTGCAGTTAGCTTGCGGAAGTGCTCTTCTTGTTCCGATTGCCACAATTCCAGTGCGGTTTGCATGCCGACGGCCAGGGCGACCGACTCCGTGCCAGGGCGCAAGCCTTCTTGCTGATGGCCGCCAAAAAACATAGGTGCCAAGGTTATATCGCGCCGGACAATCAGTGCGCCAATACCCAGCGGTCCCTGGAACTTATGTGCGGCGATGCTTAATGAGGTCGCGCCCAACTCGCGGAAGTTGATTGGCAGCTTGCCTGCCGCTGCGACCGCATCCGTATGCAAAGGCACTCCGGCCGAACGGCATAAGGCCGCCAATTTCTCGATCGGCTGCAACACGCCCGTTTCGTGGTTAGCCAGCATCACGCTGACGAGACGAGTCCCTGTTCCAGTCCCTATGGCGGGGGTGAGAGACAGTAGGGACTCGAGAGCATCCGCCTGAACCACGCACTGGTCATCCACCCTCAACGTATCGAGTCGCCAGCCGAGTTCCATGAGATATTCGGCCGCTTCCAGCACCGAGGCATGTTCGATTGACGAGACGATGACTTGCCCGGAGCGTACGCGTCCCGCCTGCGCAATCCCAAAAATAGCGAGATTATTCGCCTCGGTCCCTCCGCTGGTGAAGATCAGCCGATCGGGCTTGAGGCAGTTCAGGTCTGCCCCGAGGATTTCGGCCACCCGTTGCCGGGCGTCTTCCAGGATGCGGCGCACACGCTGGCCCGGTTGATGCTGGCTTGCCGGGTTGGCATATCCGGCCTCGTAGCAGCGGGCCATGGCCTCGACGACCTCGGGCCGTGTGGGAGTCGTCGAGTTGTGATCGAGATAAATGTGGTTCATCAAGCAATTATGGGATGAATTGTCGGCGGAAGCAACGAGCACCCGGAGAACCACAAAGTCCGGGGTCCGGTCCATTTTTCGGCGAGAACGCATGAAATTCACCCGAAATCCTTGCACTAAGGACCGGCGCATCAATAAGTGTCGGGTTTTCGGAACGTACTCATCTCGCTCCGCGAGATGGAATGCATCTCGCGGAGCGAGATGAGTACAGTTATTGATTCGCCGGTCCTAAGGGACGCGAACTCATTTTGGCTGTTTGGTTAATTTCATCGGTTTCGGCCCGCTTTTGGCGGGACTTCGCTACGCTCGGCCGACCCTACGGCTGGGTCGGCGGATCTCGGTCCCACCTTCGAGAAATCGAACGGTTTGAACCCGGCCAGCGTCGCGTCTGAGTCGGGCGTGACGGCAAAGTCGCCTTGGATCGGGTTGGCCAAATATGGGTTGGCCATCTTCGAGTTTAAGTCCATTCCGGCTTTCTGCCACTCTTGCCAGGTGCGGTTGGCGAAACGAATCTCACCCTCGCCTACGCGCCAGTAGGTATTGTGGTCGAAGACTGCGTTGAGCTTGCTCCAATTGCCATCGAGCAGAGTACCCTGGTTCCAGAGCACGATATTGTTCCGGAAGGTAAAGCTGCAATGATTCTCGATGCGCGTACGCTGGATCTGGACATCGCGCCCATAGGCAATGATGTTGTTGCGGAAGGTGTTTTCCTTGCCGTAATGCTGGTGAAAACCGCCGTGCGTGGTGCGGTAGACGAGATTGTTCTCAGCCAGGATATGGGTCGTTCCCTCGTCAAAGTAGATTCCCCATCCGCCATACTTCAGGCCGGCGACATCGTGAAAACGGTTGAAGCGAATAACCGAGCCTTCTTGATTTCCCAAGGTATAGACACAAGCCATGTCGCTGAGGATCGGCAACCTTCCGTCGGATTTCATGCCGATGTGGTGGATGTGATTGTACTCGACGATATTTCGCTGGGCGGCCGACTTCGCATAACCCCAGGTCCAACCGATGGAGATTCCCGTGTACCAGAAGCCGTGGATGTCGTTGTGGGCAATCGTGTTGTCGTGCGATTGGCCGATCCAGACGGCCACGCAACTCGGGAACAGATTTCCGCCATCGGTGATTTTGCAGTCGGAAATCTCGTTACCGAAAGTCTGTTCGTTCTCAGGATCGCGAATGGCAACCTCGCCAATCTTGACGCCGCCGGCACCCAGGTCGGTGAGTGTGCAGTGGGAGATGCGGTTTTTCTGGCAGCCTTGAGACAACTCAATGCCGTAGTTGCCGATGTGCGACACTTCACACGCCTCCAGCATGCAGGATCGCACGCCCGTTCCCCATAGCGCGCCGGGTACGCCGATTGCCGCCTGGCCAAACCCGCTCCGCGTCGGGTCAGGTTTGAATCGCCATAGATCAGCGGCAAGCTTTGCGGACGCCTGCTGCCCGATCATCGCGTGGTCGAAGTACCACTCGGTATGGGAAAACGTGATGCTGCGGAAGGTCACGTACTCAACGAACTTCCCGGCGGCTGGGTCGCCCTCCAGTCGCAGCACTTGCGCCAGCCGCGGCGCGATGACTTGGGCCTGATTCGGGTCTAATCCCGCCGGCGCGATCAGGTAGACGACCTTTTCGCGAGGATCGACATAGAACTCGCCAGGCTGCGTCAGGTGCTCCCGCACATTCTCGATCCAGTAACGATCGCCCGCGTCGAGCAGAAAGACGCTCCGTTTGCCGAAGTGGACAACATGTGACTTCTCGTCAATTGAGGCGATCGGCAAATGCGACTCGGCCCAGCGGTTGGCAACGATTGCTTCGCCGTCGCTGGCGGTCGACCATGCCTTGATATCGTCGTTGGAATAGCGAAATTGGTTTGAGCCGTGGAACCAACTATCCTGTTTCTCTTTGTCGCTCAGGCCCGCCACCTCCAGCGTACCCTGCTTCGGCCAGCGGGCGCGGGTGAGTCGCTTGCCATCGAGCCACAGTTCACGGAAGAGCACCGAACCATTGCTTTCCGGAATCTTGGCCACCCATGCCTCGTGGCCGTTGACGGTCGTCTTGGCCCAACCGCTGATTCGCTCCCCACCGCTGAGCGTTGGATGTTCGTTTTTGTAGGCGGACCAGGTCAACGGAGCATCCTGCGTACCCGAATCCTCCGAACTTAGGCCCAGCGGTTGACTGAGGAAGTAAATACCGCCACGGAGGTATACATGAATTGGCCCGGGCTTTTCACCCGGCCGCGATTTTAACGCGCGGATCAGATCGCGGGCTTTTTGCGGTGTGGCTACTGGGCCATCACTCTTGGGTGCATTGGGTTCGGCCAAGGTGCCTGACCAGGCGTCATTGCCGCTGGGCGAGACATAAATCGAAAGCTCGCTCGCACTGGCCGATCCGGTGGCCAGAACAACGAACACAAAGGCCAATAAAAAATGCGCCAGACTGAGTTTTGTAAAGATTATCAAGCTCCTTTAGATGTTTTCGATCATCAGGCTGATCGGGTTCGTTCAACCAAACCGCAGTTATACGCCTCCAACGCATCCTGAAAATCATGCACAATTGATGAATTTTCACTATACTCAGCGCGGGCGCGAATAATACTAACCCGAAGCGCAAGCGAGGCGAGTAAACCGTTACCTCGCTTGCGCTTCGGGTTAGTATGCTGTGGGTGCAAAACCGCAGATTTTGCCCGTGCCGAGTATATCTTGCCACACACGGGGCCTCGTTGCAAGCCAGGAAAGAGAGTATTGTCGAAATTTTCTGCGAACCTCTGCGTTTTTGAAATTGTTACCCTCCTTCTCCTCAGTTCGGAACTGACCTTGCTCTCCACCGGAACTTCGTGGTATTGTCCGCAGACTATGTTATTCTCAGGCAATCGATTCTCGCAAGCCGTTTTCCTACTCGCAGCCTGTCTGCTTTGGGTAGCCGAATCTGGTTGCAGCACAAAGCCTCTTTGGTTCCGCAGTGAAGGGAAACCGTTGCTCGAAATGGTCAAGGTCTCGGAACTCCAGCCGGGTTGTTACTGCGAAATCGAGATGGTCGTTCCGCCCACGGCACCCGAAGGTTCATTTCACTGTTACAAAGGAACCGTTCGAGAGATCAACCACGACGAGGTTGTTCTGACCGACTTGCTGGAGGAAATCTGTCTGGAGTATAGCACGACTGCGCACCGCCGACTACCCACGCAGCAAAAGCGAGAGATCGTCCGCGTGCCTCTGACGGGAGTCGATAAGATTTGGGCCTTGCCGCCGGCCAAGAACGATGCAACCGCGAGCCAATCCACGAAGCCACCCACTCTCAAGTTGCCTTCCAGCAACGCGCAACCGGTGCTGCCTCCGCCGGAAACTCCAGCGCACTTCGATTCGCCGCCGGCTGCCGGCAATACCACGCGATAACCTTCCGCCCATGCCACTGTACCTGGAAACTATTCAGTCGTTCGTTGCCCCGGTGGTTATGATTTCGGCCAACGGCCTGCTTTGTCTTGCCTTCTACAATCGCATGAGCGCACTGGCCAATCGCAGTCGGACAATGAATAAGGAGCGTTTTGAGCTAGTGGCTCAATTGTCGGCATTGCAGGCCAAAGGCGCCGAGGGGTTGGTGCCGGAACATCTGGAGTTGCGGATTGCGACGCTTGACGAAATTGGGCATCAGCTTTTCGATCGCGCACGGTGGATCCGTCGCATACTGATGAGCCTCCTGATTTCCGTGCTTTGCATGCTAGCTTGCTCACTCTGCCTCGGGCTAGCAACGCTGGTGGAAGCGATTGCCGCAATCGCGCCATGGCTCTTCGTAGCCGGAATCATCTCGATGATGGTTGGCATCCTTGCGGCAATCGAGGAGCTTCGCCGATCACTGAAGCCGCTCTTGTTCGAGCACGAACAGATTGACGACCTGCCGTAAGCCCTGGTTATACCCTGCGCGGGCGCGAATTATACTAACCCGAAGCGCAAGCGAGGCGAGTAAACCGTTACCTCGCTTGCGCTTCGGGCTAGTATGCTGTTGATGCAAAACCGCAGAATGTGCCTGTGCCGAGTATATTCATAAACTGCCCATTAAAGAAGTGCAGATGCTCGGGCAGCACGGCGGCAAAAACTCGTTCTCCGGAGATGGGTTGAATATCGGTCGGAACGCGTACAATGAAGGCGTGATTCTCGGTCTTCAGTTCAATGTGTGACTCCGCCCCCAGCCGCTCGACGGCCTCAACCGCCCCAGGAATGACGACGGAGTGCTGAGTATCGATCTCGAATGTCAGCCGTAGATGCTCCGGCCGCACGCCCAACGTGATCGGCTTGCCGGCATAAGGCTCGATCCTCGCGCGGCAGCGATCGGGAATCGCTAATTTGACGTCCTCGGAGAGCACAAAAACCAGGCGGCCATCAGTACGCTCGATGTGGCCATCAAAAAAATTCATCCCTGGGCTGCCAAAGAGCGAAGCGACGAACCGGTTGCCTGGCCGGTCGTAGAGAGTTTGCGGATCGGCCACCTGCTGCAAGCGGCCGTCGCGTAAGATTGCAATCCGCTCGCCAAGTGCCATGGCCTCACCGGCGTCGTGCGTTACATAGATCATCGGCGAGCCGAGCCGCTGGTGCAGGGCGCGGATCTCGTGGCGCAACTGGCGGCGGAGCGCAGTATCGAGGCTCGACAGCGGCTCGTCGAGCAGAAACAACTTGGGGCGGCGGACCATCGCCCGGCCCAAGGCTACTCGCTGCTGCTGGCCGTAGGACAGTTCACCCGGCCGGCGATCCAATAGTTCGGAAATGCCCAGCATGGCGGCGGACTCTTCCACGCGCAGACCGATCTCACGATTCGGAGTCCGTCGCAGTTTCAAACCGAAGCCCAGGTTCCCGCGGACCGAAAGATGCGGATAAAGTGCGCCCTGCTGAAAGACCATGGCCACGTCGCGATCCCGCGGCGGCAGATGCTCAGCCGAGCGACCGCCAATAACAATCTGGCCGGAGGTGGGCTGCTCCAGCCCGGCGAGCAGTCGGAGCGTCGTCGTTTTGCCGCAGCCGGAGGGCCCCATCAGGGCCAACAGTTCGTGCTCCTCGACCTCCAGGCAGAGGTCGTCCACGGCGCGAATCCCGCCGGGAAAGGTCTTGCTGAGATGCGAGATTACAACCGCTGCCATGGATAT
>JANXQG010000086.1 GCA_025356915.1 Planctomycetota bacterium
GCTTGCTCGCATCGTCGAGAATCTGAATCTCATAGGCGGCAAAAGACGGCCGCGTGGCGACCGAACCGGTATAGGGGACAGTCCGAATCCCCACGCCGCTATTGGCACTCTTGCTCAAGCGGTATTCAACTTCAAACACGAAGTCGCTGACCTTGACATCGTAGCGCACGAAACCGTAGCCTTTGCCGCTGGCGACGATGTTGCCGTTTTCGACCGACCAGATGGGCTTGGCCCCGTCACCTTTGCCAGAAGTATTCGCTCCCTCGACGACCCAGCCGGAGAAGTCTTGGCCGTTGAACATCGCAATGAAGCCATCGTCGGCCGCGGTAGTTGGGCGGGGCGCGGCATAGCCCAGCCCTAGCGTGGCAATCAGCAACAGCACTGAATGTCGAGTGGTAAGCATCATTTCATTTCCTTTCCTTTGCCTTATTCCCCTTCTTCGACGTCTGTCCCTGCAACTTCACGTTTGTCCGCTCGGCCCAGGCATCCCACTTTGCTGCAAGTTCCTTCGCCAACGCCGGTTTCTCCGTGGCAAGGTTGTGCAGTTCGGTCCGATCAGCCTTGATATTGTAAAGTTCCCACGCGCCATTGTCACCGAGCCGGACTAGCTTCCAGTCGCCAACGCGAATCGCCGCGTTGCCTTCATGTTCCCAGTAAATCGCATCTCGCTCCAGCGGTTTATCGTCGAACGTCGGAACGAGGCTCCTGCCTTCCATCGGCAGAATAACTTGGCCATTGAAATTTGCCGGGTACTTCGCGCCGGAGACATCCACGCAGGTCGGCATGATGTCAATGATGTGGCCGACTTGCCCACGGAGTTTGCCCCGTGCGGCAATGCCGGCGGGCCAGTGGGCGATCAACGGTGTCGCGATGCCGCCTTCGTGGTCGAAATGTTTGTACTTGCGGAATGGCGTGTTTTCCAGCGTCGCCCACGACTGGCCGCAGAAGACGTCTGACTTTGCCGAGCCGGGCTGGTCGCCGTTGAGCCTGCCGTTCGGGCCGCTCTCGGCATTGCCGCCGTTGTCGGAGAGGAACAGGACGAGCGTGTTGTCGAGCACGCCGCGCTGGCGGAGTGCTTCGACGAGCCGGCCGATACTCGTGTCCATGTGGTTCACGCACGCGGCGTAAATCGCCATGATGTGGTCGAACCGGTCCTGCTCAGCGGCACTGAGGCTGTCCCACGCCTTCACCGTGTCGGGTCGCGGCGGGAGCGGCCATGCGGAGTTGGTGACGCCCATCTCGATCTGCCGGGCGCGGCGGGCGGCGCGGAGCTTATCCCAGCCGACTTTGTATTTACCGCGGAATTTCGCAATATCCTCCGCTGGCGCCTGCAACGGGAAATGCGGCGCGTTGTGGCAGAGGTGCAAATAGAAGGGCTGCTTCGCCGCGAGTGCTTCGTCCACGAACTTGATGGCAAAATCGGTCCAGAGGTCGGTCGCGTACCAATTGTCCGGCAGTTTCCCGCCGCGGCGTCCAACATTTTCTCCGTTGAGGAACAATTCAGTACGCGGCGAATCCGGGAAATAAAACCCACCGGCGGCGGCATTGAGGCTGCGGTCGAAGCCGCGCGTCCAGGGGGTGACACCGTAGTTCTGACCGACGTGCCATTTGCCGCACATGATGGTGAAGTAACCTGCCGGCCGCAATACTTCTGCGATGGTGACGCATTGCTGGTTCAGTCGGCCGCGGTAGCCGGGGGAACCTTTGTCCTCGACCATGTGGCCGACGCCGGCTTGGTGCGGGTAAAGGCCTGTCAGCAACGAGGCGCGGGTCGGACAACAGCGCGCGCCGTTGTAGAACTGCGTGAAGCGAATACCGCCGGCGGCAAGTTGGTCCAGGTTCGGCGTGGGGATTTCGCTGCCGTAACAACCGATGTCGGAAAAACCCATGTCGTCCGCGAGAATGACGACGACGTTCGGCTTGGCCGGCATCAGGGTATCGGCGGCGTGCAGCACGGCTGGCGGTGCCTGGAAGATCAGGAGGACGGCAAGGTTGAGAAGGGTGAGTCTCATAGTTATGGCAGTGTCTGCCTCCATGCCAAGACAACAGCACGGAGTCGTTTGGCCTCAGCGGGGTTTTCCGTGGCGAGATTCTTCGTTTCGTTGGGATCGGTAGCAACATCGTAGAGTTCGGTGCCAGTGCCATCAGCATTAATGAGCAGCTTCCACTTGCCATTGCGGATGGCGAGGTTCGGACTACGTGCGCCGGGCTCGCGCGGGAATAGGTAGTCGGCCCGGCGACCGTATTCCCAGAGTAGCGGTTGGCTGCGCAGCATCGGCATCGGCTTGCCGAGCAAAGCGGGACTTACGTCGAGGCCATCCACCGCCGTATCCTTGGACAGAGCGATACCAGCGAGCGTGCAAAGCGATGGGAAGAGATCCACGGAGCCAAGCAGTGTTGTGGAGTCGGTTTTGCCGGGAGGAATATGTCCAGGCCATCGTACGAGCAACGGCTCGCGGATCCCCCCTTCATAGAGGCTCCACTTCATGCCACGCAGACCGCCGGATCGCTGACGTTCAAAGGAGGGTTCGGGGCCGTTGTCGCTGGCAAACACGACAATGGTATTCTGCTCCAGGCCCTCGGCATGGAGGAAATCGAGTACGCGACCAATCTCGCGATCATAAACCTTCAGGACGGCATTGAAGTTGCGGTGGCTCTTCGGTGTCCCCGCCACACTCGGTAGTTCCTCGGGGTTTGGGATGTGTGGTGTGTGGACGTCCTGTGGCCAAAGTTCGACAAAGAAAGACCGCTCTTTGTGACGGCGGATGAAGTCGATGGTCTTATCCGCCCAAAAGCCGGTAAATTGATAACGGGCCAACATCTTGTCCTCCACCAGCACCGGCTCCGCCGAGCCAAATGTGTCAATTCGCGGTCCGCAGCCCTCGACGTTCACTTGATGCTCGTCGAATCCATACTCCTTGGGCCAGGGGGCGTCCTGAACATCGCGTCCGCCGCCCATGTGCCACTTGCCGAAATGGGCCGTGGCGTAACCTGCCTGGTGCAAGGTTCTGGCCAGGGTGGGCGCTTTCGGGTCAAGCCAGTTTGCGCAGTCATGGGCCTTGTTGCCTGCGCGGTTGTGTAGGTAGTCATTGATCCGCCAACGTGCTGGAAAGCAGCCGGTGGTGTAGCTCACTCGCGAAGGTGAGCAGATGGGCGAGGCAACATAGAACTGCGTGAAACGGATGCCTTGCTTTGCCAAACGGTCGATGTTGGGTGTGGCTGTCTCCTTGTTCCCAAAACTACTGAGATCCCCCCAGCCCATGTCGTCCGTGAGAATAAAAAGGATGTTGGGCTTCTCGGGCGGAGCGGACAGCGCCGTGTAGCATACTGCCAGGATCAAAAATAAGGAAGTAATCAATGTTTTCATGGATCGGAAATCAATCGTGGTTCAAGTCGTCGATCACCCCTGCGATTTCAATAGGTCGATTAGAACCTTCTCGATCATATCGCGCCGAGCCAGAGTTTCCAACCACTCCTGCGGAATCCCCCACTCACCCCAGTAGGCCCCGGCAACGAGGATGGGGTCAATCCGTGGAAGGGGGCCGTGAGAATGAAAAGGGCGGTCCGTCATAAGATGCCGCCATGGGCTTGTCTTGCATGGTTTATTCAAAGAAAGAATAGGAAATTTGATTTTCTGAAGTTCTGAGTTTATCTAGTGCATATCTCGAATCGCTGGGTACATAACTGATTTCTCGACTTTTTGGGCCGACCGCCTTCCTGCATTTTCAAAACTCAGCCGACAAGGTCCAAAGCAACCTTTAGGCGATTGTTGACGGCATGGAGCATTGGATCAGATAACCGATTCTACCCTCCACGAGATAGGACGGCGAGCATCCTTGTCTTGCTGCCTAGCTTGCCGACCGCGTCTGACTGCGATACCATGGGGGAATGTCTCGCATTGATTCCATCGAGATTCAGCCGATTGGACCGCTACAGGCCACCATCCGACCGCCGGGTTCAAAAAGCATCACCAACCGTGCCTTGGTTTGCGCTGCGCTGGCCCGGGGCGAATCGCTGCTCACCGGTGCCCTGGAATGCGACGACACCCAGGTAATGATCGAGGGCCTCCGGCAACTTGGGCTGGCGTTCGATCACGATCGTATCGCACGGACCATCCGCGTGACCGGTTGCGATGGCCATCCCCCTGCCGCATCCGCGGATCTGGTGCTGGGCAACAGCGGTACCACGATCCGTTTCCTCACGGCAATGGTCTCGCTCGGCCGTGGCGTCTATCGGCTCGATGGCACGCTGCGGATGCGCGAGCGCCCCATCGAAGACTTGCTCGATGCCTTGCGACAACTGGGTGCCGACGCGACGAGCGAGACCGGCAGCGGTTGCCCGCCGGTCAGGGTTCACGCTACCGGCCTGCCTGGAGGTCGGGCGGAAGTGGCCGGCAACATATCCAGCCAGTTCCTCAGTGCCTTGCTGCTGGCATCTCCGTGTGCGGCCAGCGATGTCGTGCTTGCCGTCCGTGGCGAACTGGTCTCTAAGCCTTATGTCACGATGACGCTGGCCGTGATGCGAGCCTTCGGCGTTAGGACGGCTTCCGACGATTTTCCTCTCCGCGTGCCGGCGCCACAGTCCTATCATGGTCGCATTTATGCGATCGAACCCGATGCCTCGGCGGCCAGTTATTTCTTCGCTGCCGCAGCCATTGCGGGAGGTAACGTCACCGTGGAGGGGCTGTCCCGCAATAGCCTTCAGGGCGATGTGGCCTTTTGCGATTGCCTGCGACAGATGGGCTGTGAGGTTCTGGAGGGTGACACCCAAATCACGGTGCAAGGAAGACCCTTGCGCGGTATCGACGTCGACATGAACGCCATCAGCGACACGGTGCAAACTCTCAGCGCGGTAGCCCTGTTTGCCGAGGGGCCCACGACGATTCGCAACGTAGGACACATCCGCCACAAAGAAACCGATCGCATCGCGGCACTGGCCACGGAACTTCGCAAATTCGGAGCCGAGATTGACGAGCGGGCCGACGGATTGCGAATCGCGCCCAAGCCGCTGCACGGTGCCGCCATCGACACCTACGACGATCATCGTATGGCGATGAGCATGGCCTTGGTGGGGCTGGTTGTGCCCGGGGTGGTAATCCGTGATCCCCGCTGTACGTCGAAAACCTACCCCAATTTCTTTAACGATCTGGCGTGCCTGGGCCAAGAGACGTAGAGTGCGCGAAATACGTAGGATGGACTTCCAAGTCCGTCCGCGAAAGTAAAGGCGGACTTGGAAGTCCATCCTACCCGAAAAACTTATTTCGGCCCAAGCCGCTGAGGCTCTACTTGGTCACCGGCAGTCAGCCGGAAAGTTTTCTCTGCGCAACCGAATCGAGCAACTCATTTGCCCGACGCAAAAGGGAGCTGCCCTGATCGACCGGTTCGCCCCGCACGTTTGAAGACTCCGTGGCCACGAACGCCCCCTGACAATGCTGGCATGCGACTCGCTTACCTAGATAATCAACTCGAATTCGAAGTCGTCGCCCACAAGTCGGACATTCCTGGACAAAGTACGTGGTATGTGACATGTATGGCTTACCTCCTTTTTTCCGCAGGCCCTTCCACGAGCAGAGTCATTATCGCAGAAAAAGGTGGCATTTGTCAACCATTCCCATCCGATTCTGTTGAAAATTAACGTGCAAGCGACTCAATTTCACTATTTGATCTGCCGAATCGACTTGATCGCGACCGTTTCCACCGGCAAACCCACGAATTTATCGGTGTCGTGAACCGGTGCCTTTGCAATTCGATCGATAA
>JANXQG010000110.1 GCA_025356915.1 Planctomycetota bacterium
GGTCAAGCGGCAGGAGGGAAAGCTCGTGAATCCCCGCGTTGCGAATGTTGTAGTTGAGAAAAATCGTTTCTTCGATCGCACGATCGGTGATGCGAATGTTTGTGATCGTATCGCAGACCACCTCCGGCGCGCGTGGCACCAATCGCAGCTTGCCGACATATCCGCCGCTTGCGTAGTGCAAGGCTAGGCGAGTGGCGGCTCGTAACTGCGGATCGAGCCAGGCGGCTACCCGCTGTAACTCGGTTTCCTGGCAGTCGCGCAGGTCACGGGCTTGGACATTGAATGCCGGGTCGGCCTGCACGGCAATGTAGCCCTCCTGCCGCTTGACCCCCAGCACCTCCAGTCGCGGTAAAGAAATCTCTTGCTGGGCGTCCACTTGGTGCGGCGGACTAAAACTCGCCCTGCGGGCGAGCTTGCCACGCAAGATCACCGCTGAATCGCCCAGCACGCCTTGCTGCAATTGAATTTTCAGGATGCTTCGCCCCTGTTTTTCGATCGACCAAATCCCGGGCGACGGAAGCGTCACTTCAGGCAGGCGGAGATCGTCGGGCACAGCCACCTCGAATCGATAAATCCTTCGCTGGCCGACGTGGAAGGTAATCTTGCTCTCCAGGCTCGGCTCGGTCGGATCGAGTTTAACGCTCGTCTGGGCCTCGGCGGTCACCTCGGCGACGGTGGGCGCAGCACTCAGCCGGAGAACAAAGGGCGTCGTTGGAAAGTGATAAGCCTCGTAAGGCCGAATCGCCAACACGCTCTCCTCGGTCGCGGGGCCGCCGGTCAAATCGGGTAGCACCCCGAGATCGACTCGCGTCACCCCGGATCGTTCCGTGGTACGGACATCCAAAAGCGAGCTGCGACGAATGGTGAGCTGCCCGCTGGAAAGTGCAGCGTCGCGGACCGTAACCATGGGCACGGCGAATGCGTCCAGCGGTGCATGCCCCACCTTGCCGCTTCGCGAAAGGAAAAGGTTGAACTGCTCGGTATCCTTCGCTGTTTTAAGCAGGCTGACTTCGACGGTCTGTTCGTTGGCCACTCGCCGAACCTCCCAGCCACGGACGTTGCTTCCAACCACTTTCTCCACAAGGTAGTCGGCAGGCAGCGACAGCGTGAAGGCATCGCGCTGTCCGCGACGGAATTCCAGCTTGATGTGCAAGGCCATGCGGAGGCCGTCTTCCTGGACATCCAGCAGGCTGGCAGTTTGCACGGTCAGGCCGCGATCGACCTGGGCCTCCGCCACCTTCGGACGCCACTGCAATTGCAGTGTCCCGCCAGGCCCGAGTGCCGTCTCCAGGGTTTCGTTGGGCCGCTGCGTTTCATGGATGCGGCGATCGATAGCCTGGCCCAGGCGAACCTCGGTCTGAGGTTGGGGCACACGGAAAGTGACCATTGCGGCTGGGGCCGTGGGGAGCGATCCGCTGGTGCCGCGCCATCCGCCGACATGCCCCAGCTTGAGGCGGACTTCCAGCACCAGTTTGTGGGTTCCCTTGCCGGAAACTTGCAGCACCAGAAGCGTTGCATCCATCGCCGCAGCCGCCTTGCCGCCTTTACTCGGTTTGGCCGACTCGGACGCGGCAGCGACGACTTTCAGTCGGGCCGGCTTGCCGTCCAGATCGGCCCGGGCCAACACGCCGCCGCGCAGGCCGAGGGGAATGGAGACGTAGCCCTCGGCCAGCACGTTGATTTGCATCTGCCCGGTAAGGTTCAGCGTTTCCTCGCCCTCGAGTGTTGCGCTGTAGGCTGCGCCCGATAGGGTGTAGGGGAGAGGAGCCGGATGGGCATCGATCTTCTTGTCGGGATAGGCTTGGTTCCAAAGCTCGACGTAGCGATCGTAGGGGACCATGAGATGATCCGCGTCTTGGAGGCCCGTCTTCGACTTCACATCGTAGGGAACGATAATCGCATCGTTGGGCATGGCAACCGGCGGCTCCGGGGCCGCAGGCTGAGGTTGGGCCTGGACGGTTGCCGAGAGCAACATGGTCAGGGCCAGAACGAGCGCCGTTGTGACCGCAGTCGGGCTACCGAACCGGCCCGCGAGGCCACGCAACCCTTGGAGGATCCAGCGAACAAGACCCGCAGCCAGGTAATAAGGCACCAGCAGGCTAGCGGCGTAAAAGACCCCGTTGCAGAGCCTCGCCATGCTCACGGTGTCCCAAGCCAACGGTATCAGCGCGGCGGCCAGCGCAAGGCCGAGTACCAACGCCGCCTTCTGCCGCACGGGTCGCCTGGTCAGGGCCACGCCCAGCACGAACACGGCCAAGGACACTCCCCAGACCAGGGCCTCGGTACGAGTGCGGCGGGCCAGAGTAATGCCGATTTGCGGATTGGTCCCCAGGCTGCTGAAGCTGAGGAGTTGCTCATCCATCCCGGATTGTTCCACGTCGATCTTCAGACTGCGAACGCCGAGAAACTTGTCTTGTTTGTAGGTCGGTTTGGAAATCGCGTAGCAGGACTCGCCCCAGCCGCCCGAGGGCACTTTGCCTGACTCGGGCTTTGCACCGGGTGACGGTGCATTGGCGACCACTTCAGAGGCAGGAGGTCCGGGAGGTGCAGCAAGTGAGGGAATAACAGCGTCGGTGTCCCCGAAAGGGTCATCCTTCCCAGCAGAAGGTCCGCGAGGAGCTTCAGGCGGTGGCTGGCCGAAAGGGTCGTCCCTGTCAGCAGCAGGTTTTCGAGGAGCTACGGGCGGTGGCGCGAGTTCAGCTTTAGGGGCTTGCGGACGCTCCCCCACATCCCCCACATCCACTTTTTCCTTCAGATCTGCATCGACGGTGGTTACGTTTTTACCTCCATATTCCTTCTGGGCAGCCGCCTTTTCCCCATCTGCCTCCCCTCGATAGTCCCCAGGCCTGTGATGTGACACGTCAGACTTGGGAGTCGCGACTGTAGTCGATGTCATTACGGGCGGGCTAACAGGACGCGCTGACTTCGCCTCGCCACCCATCATGACGAATGAGGACGAATGAACTCCACCACCCAGTACATAGAGCGCACCCGCCACCGCCATCGGTGCGGGCATAGGCCGCTTGATCTGCTTGGCCTCCAAAGTACCGTCGGTGGCCACGACATCGTAGCCGTCAGGCACCGTGACCGTCCACTCGATATTTACCAAGGGAATCTCGGTCGATTGCTTCGCTGCCTGGCTGGCACGGTAGAGCAACCGCGGTGCGGTGAGGTTCAACCGCCCGCCGTTGGTCACGGCTTGCACGGGCACTTCATAGACGAGTTGCAGACTCCGCGCCGCGCCGGTCGAGCCGGGCGGCAGACCGATCAGACGAATCCCGCCTCGCTTCTGCGGCTTCAACGGCGCACCATCCAATACGGCCGACCAGAGCGACGCCTTTTCCGGCAATTGGACTTCCAGATAGGGGGTCTTGGTGCGAAGCTGGAATGTGGCCTGGGTCTGGCTCGTGCCGTCTGCTGAGAGCAGGGTCGTGAGCTTGGCTTGTTGGACAATCGCCGGCGTTAGCGCATAACTGGGATTGCGGTAGACATCGACCTCGACCTTGGGCGTCTCGCCTACAAAGTCATACGTGCCCAAGAGCCGCATCGGTGGTTGCTTAGCACCCTGGTTGCCTGGCAGCCGTTGATTCGGGTCAAGACTCACCGGGGTGTACTTGGCGATGGCCAACTGTCCGATGTCGGCGCGTCGCGCATCGGTCTTCACGTCCACGCCAAGCTCCAGGTCGCCTTCGATCGCCACCAGGCCCGACTGGTAGATCACCGCATCGGCCTTCAGCAACGGCAGGCCAAAATCCTTTAATTCGATGACCCTGCCCGTGGCGTCCGGCTGGGGAGATTCCGGTTTTTGCTTCTCAGGCCCAGGAAAGGGAAACGTCGCTTCATCGGGTAGG
>JANXQG010000121.1 GCA_025356915.1 Planctomycetota bacterium
GCAGATCAGGATTCCCCTATCGACTTCCCCTGTCGAGACCTTTCGGCCTACTTCTTCGGCGATGTCGGGATAGTCGATCGACTCGGAGTCATGGCTGCCGATATCGATCACGTCCTGGCCGAGGCGCACGAGCAACTTGACCAGTTTCCCTCGCATTTCCACACCTCGATGGTCACTGCCGACCGCAATCCTCATCGTTTCGCCTTCTGTTGAACGAACGTGCCGCCATGCTCGCGATTATAGCGAAAACTTTCCTGAGCTTCAACCAGCCCGAGCGGGCGTAGGTTTGCCTAAGAACGGATTGCATTCAGGGGGTGAACTGCTGGCACCAATAAATCGTCCCTTCGGGGGTCCGGAATGCCGCGACACCGATGCGACGATGGCCACCATTAAGAATGTTCGCCCGATGGCCGGAAGAGTTCATCCAAGTACGAACCACGTCCTGGCTGCTCGGTTGCCCCATGGCAATATTCTCGGCCACCCCGATATTCGTATGCACCATCTGCCGATAGGTCGTCATCCAAGTGCAGTGCTGTCGAGCGGTGGCCATGAGATTGGCATCGACCACAAACGCAGGACGACCATACCTGGCTCTTTCGGCGTTGGTGTAGTCGACGATGCTTTGTTCAATTGCCAACAGTTCGAGTTTCTGTTCCGTTTTCTGTTCAGACTTCGGCTCTGTCTGCGACGGATCGGTCGGCAGGCGATTGGCGACGCGAACTTGCGGGTCCGACTTTTTCTCCGGTGCCGTGGCCGTCTTCGGCGGTTGCGGTTGAGTGTTCTTAGCTTCAGTCGATTTGGGGGGCTGAGTTTGCGAGACAGCTTGGGGCACTGAAGCAGGTTGGGATTGCACGGCAGGCTCCGCTGCACAGAACATGGCGGTAGCGCAGAAAACAACGGTCGAAAGCATGAGATTCTCCTTCGGGTTTTGGATGCTAAAGGTGGGAGCATCCTTGGCAGGCGAGATCAAAAAGCGAGCGTCGCAGAGAAAACCGGCGACTTTGTCCTCGTTTGACCCCGTGTAAAATGACGGATCTGCTAACTTAGACTGGTCAGGATACGCAATTGGTATGCGATTGCAAGGGGCTAGGAACGAAAGTGGTATAGATTTCTCGATATTGTCGATATTTCCGATAAAATAGGTAGCATGGGGTGTTTAGTGATTTTTATTGCCAATACTTCGCCTTGACACACTGCCAAGGAGCCATTATTCTCCCGCCTTTGAAGCTTCCCCAGTTTGACCGGACAAGGAAGTCCGGTTCCCACCAAACCACGGAGGGTGTCAGCTTTGGACAGTCGTCGTAGTGTGCTGATTGTTGATGCCTCGGACGAGACCTGCGTCGTTTTGCAAACCGCTCTGGAACGTCGCGGCATGCGAACGATGTCCGCCAGCCAGTCCAAGCAGGGGTTAGCCTTGGCCCAGCAGCATCACCCCGATCTGATCGTGTTGGACCTGGAAATCGATCCTAGCGGCCCGGACGAAGTGGTGGCGCCCTTTGCCGAGCAGTCGCGGACGGACCGCGCCGCGTTGGTTCTTTTGGGCAGTGTTCGGCGACAACAACCCCTTTCTCGGGGTGAGTATGTTGCCAAGCCCTATCACTATGCGCCATTAATCCGTAGAATCGAAGAAATCCTCTCCGCAGGCTCGGAAAAGGTTGGCATTCTGAGCCAGCCTGGCACCAAGCCGTCAAGCCCTATCGCTATGCGCCATTAATCCGTAGAATCGAAGAGGATTTGCGGGAAGATCTTTCGACTACCCTCCGGGGGTCGCGCAGAGCCATTTAGGGTATAAGAACGCGCCGCGTGGGAACCAATCGTGCCGTCGCTGTTTGTGATTCGCGGAAATGACCAAGGTACACGTTTTGAGCTGGGGGAGGCTATCCTGCAGCTCGGACGCGACAAGTCCAGTGCTATCCACGTGCACGATACCGAGGTCTCGCGGCATCACGCTGAGTTCCGCCTCACCCATCGCGATTTCACCATCTCCGACCTGAATAGTTCCAATGGAACATTTGTCAATGGGAAACGGGTGAATCAGCATCTGTTGGCCAGCGGCGATCAGGTGCAGGTGGGGGCAACATTGATGCTCTACACGGGGCCTTCCGAGGAGTCCCACGGCAGTATCGGCAATTCGGTCGATATCGCCGCTGCGGCCACACCCGACGACCAGTCGCGGATCATCCACTCCGTCACACAAAGTGAAGGCAGCCGGATTTTCGATGCTCAGGCTGACTTGTCGCAAAACTCCTGGCTGGCTCGGGCACGCAGCAATCTCCAGGTGATGTATCGCACGGCTCTGGCGGTCAGCCATACGCTGGACATCGACCAATTGCTCAACCGTATCATGGAACTGATTTTCGAGTGGGTTGAGGCCGACCGGGGTTGCGTCATGCTGTTCGATCCGGACACGCAGCGACTCGATCCTCGCGTGCGGCGAACCCGGAATAACGCCGAACGAGACGATAAAATCATGATCAGCAAGACGATCCTTGATTTTGTTGTCGAAAAGAACGAAGGTGTGCTCACCAGCGACGCGCGGCAGGACGATCGTTTCAGCCCGGGCGCCAGCATCTTGAAGCTGGGCGTTCGCGAGGCAATTTGCGTACCGATGCAAGGCCGTTATCACGTGGTCGGCGTAATTTACATTGATACCTCGACTTCGCCCCAGCAGATCCTCGAACGAGGCGGCACGTCTCGGCGATTCACCGAAGACCACCTCAAACTAATGATCGCCATTGGCCACCAGGCAGCCCTGGCAGTGGAAGACACCCGCTACTACTCGGCGATGGTTCAGGCAGAACGACTGGCCGCCATCGGCCAAACCATCGCCACGCTCTCGCACCACATCAAAAACATCCTCCAGGGTATCCGCGGCGGAAGCTACCTGATCGAGATGGGGCTGACCGAGCACGACGAGTCGATCGTGGGCAAGGGCTGGAAAATCGTCGATAAGAACCAAAATAAGATCTCCGCGCTGGTCATGGACATGCTCACCTTCAGCAAGGAGCGAGAGCCCGATTTAACCACGGCCAATATCAACGCGGTTGTTCGCGACGTGGTCGACCTGATGCAAACCCGGGCCCAGGAAGAGCAGGTTGAGCTGGCTTACCAGCCAGCCGAAAACATGCCCGACCTGGTTTTCGATCCCGAGGGGATCCATCGGGCCGTACTTAATATCGTGACCAACGCCATCGACGCCGTGGCCGACCTGGAACCACCCGGCAGGGTGACGGTGATAACCCGTTATTTGTTGG
>JANXQG010000124.1 GCA_025356915.1 Planctomycetota bacterium
ACCACTTTCCGTCGCTGCGGGCACGGTTCTTACAGGTAACACGACGTTCGTCGCTTAGGCTACAGCATGTCCCAGTATCAGCTCAACCCAGCGCAACAGGCGCAGCAAGCTCTGAACATCAAGTATGCGCAGAGCCTCAACCCGTACCCGCCAGCTCCTGTGCAATTCGACGGCACACCGTTTCCTCCCGTCCAGCCAGCCGACGCGGCTCCCGTTGATGCAGCCAACCCGTTCTCGGCTTGTGACCCGCTGGGCCAACTCGCGAATGCTATATCGAACTTAACGAACTACTACGCGGATAACGTATCATCTCCAATGGCAACCGTCAGTGCGGCTTTCGACGCACAGACCGCGGCTGTCAACCAGCTGGTGAACCAGCCTATGATCAAGGCGTCCAACAGCCTCCTGGGTCTCTCGGGCGCTAACGTTAAGATCAGCGTCCTTCAGAAGCCAGTGCAACAGAACGGTCAGCAAGTGCTGCAACCGAAGAACATCACGAATTCGTCGGCATATGCCAACCAAGTGCTGGCTCAGCTATCTTCGTCCAGTCAGAACGTACCGGTCTCTTCCGTTGGGACAGAACAGCTGTTCGCCAGCATGGGGGTGCCGTTCGCCACCAGCAAGGAGTCCACCGAGGATGCCCTGATCAATAAAGGCATCTACGTCGTCAACGGTCTGTGGATTCCACAGGGCTACCTCGACATGTCGTGTGCCAAGAAACTGGGCGCGCTGCTGGGAGGTACCGACATTTGTGCAAAGCTCACACCGTATCTATCCAAACCAGCGGGGTCGTTGACCACGTGTATCGTCCACGCCTACCAGGCGTCGTCGTTGCCCCTTAGCGTGCTCAACTGTGAGGTACCGGTACCCGTGTTGCCCACAGGCAGCTGTGCGCCGCAGGAGGTCATCCAGGACGTAGAAGACGTGTTGGCTTTCGACGCTAGCATCTACGCCGTACTCGCCAGTTTTCCTGAGTTGAAGCGCAGTGACCTCAAGGTGTATGCGTTCTGGAACCAAATACCGAACGCCTCGCAGGCCAACACATTGCTGTTGCAGTCTCAGGGCTATACGAATGCCGAGATCACGCTCATTCTATCGGCCGGCACCAGCGGTAATGTCGCTAGCTGCGTGATCGCACAACCAGCGGACATCCTGGCCTACGTATGTGGTGTGGACGACCAGCAGATCCTCAAGGGACCGGACGCCGTGGACCCGAGCCCCAGCACCAACTCCCTGGTGGACGAAATCTTGGCGAAAGCCCTGACACCACGTCCCCCCACCGCTGCTGGCGTCGATGACCGAGACAACGTACCGGCTATGGTGCTGGGCCTCATCGACCTCAAACAGACATTCAAGTGCCCCGCGAGTGGCCCCACCGCAGGTCTGGAGGACGGGCTGGCACAGGCAACGGCGGCCATCGACGTAGGCTTTGATGCAGCCAACTCCGTACTCGCTGGCGCTCAGGGTCTGATCCTCACAGCTGGGAACACGCTATCCAACATTCTGACGATGGTACAGCAATACCTGGGCGACGCTCCCGGAAACTTTCTGTCCTGCATGTTTCCAGGTCAGGGGTTGGAGTTGAGTCTTCCTCTTCCTCGTGCTGTTTTGAACGGCATGCAATTCATTCTCAATACCCAGATCGGAACTATAGAGCAAAGTCTGGGGTTGTTCGACAACTTGATGTCCGGAGTCCTAGCTGGTTTCTGCATCAGTACGTCGTTGGTCTCCGGGTTGATCGGTCCGACTGGAGCATCTGTTCTTGGTGCAGCTGCTTCCCTGGTGTCTGCGTCCACCGATAGCCCAATCAGCTGCGCGTCTTTCGAGATACCATGGCCGAACATCATCATGGATTACCTGCAATGCTTGCTCAAGATCATGCAACTTGTTCAGCGGTTGATCCGCGGGGCTATCAGCAGCATCCGTAACTTGTTCAGCGCGCTGCAGAGTCTGTCCACGCAGTTCGGTTTCCACATTTCACACGGGATGGACACCTGCAATCCGGCGCAAGTCATCAACGCCGTAGCGGCCATCCAGGCACAGATGGCCACGCTAACTTGAGGATACCATGACGGTCACCGTAACGCTCACAACCGCTGAAGCCGACCTGGTTCGTCGAAAGTCCAAGCCTTTCAATGAACGACCTGCCATCTATCACATAGGGTCTGGTACAGAAGTTACGATCAGCGATGACTTCGAGGCATTTCTCATCCTGGCCAACGCGGGGGCTAGGTCCTCGATGGCGCTAATGATCAATATCTTGCTCAAGTTTACTTCGGGTCCGACGACCCGGAATGCAGCGTATGCCGAAATGCTGAATGACGCGGTTCTCGACGCCCTGGCCCGCCAGGCGCAGTCCAAGCAGATCCTGAGTGGTTACGACGCCTCGTTCCAGGCGTTGGACCCAGGTAAGTTCAAAATCGTACCCGAAGTTTCGACGATGAACGATGACCTGCTGGCCTTGATACCGTTGCAATCCTTCCAGGATTTCGCCAACTACCAGTACGCCGTGGCCTTCCAGTACAAGCAGCGAGGTGCCGGGGCTACCGACGATGCTCTCGTACAACGTATGGCACGCTCCTACATGGCAGCCCTCGTGTCTTACGCGTAGTTTGTGGCATGAGTAAGACGATGAAATGGGCCGATGGCGACATTGTCATTGACCGCAACAAGGGGCGAAGCCTATGGATTCAGGGTACCGAGAAGGCTTCCCAGGATGCAGCATTCAGCCTACTCACAGCTACCGACACGCTACGACGCATCGGTTGTGGGCTGAAGAATCTGGAGAACCTCTCCCGTCAGCCAGGTATGACCAAGATGCGTGTACATCAGGAAGCCACCGACGCGATCAATAGGCTCCAGGATTGGCAAACCATCGATGGCACACTTTCGGAGTCTGAACGTATCACCGGCATCGAGCAAATACAGGTCCTTCAGGAATCGCCAACCAGTGTGGTCTTCAACTTGACCATCGTCACGGCCACTAGTGATGCCCGCCAGATAAGTTACCGCGTACGCCTTGGTCAACAGTACACGGGACAGCGTCGCCAGCAGCTACCAGGTTACTTCCAGACCGACGATACTATCGGCTAATTTTCGCGCTAGTTTCTGTCGATGGCACGCACACCCGTACAAGTAGAAGACGCTATGATCGCGTCGACAGCCAACATAGACCCGGGTATCGACGCCATGAAGGGTCCCCACAGGGCCGGGTTCATCCAGCCGCAGGCAAACGTCATCTCGCAGACGGAGCAGGTCATCGATGATCTCGCTCTGCGCTACAGCCTACGCTACGTGATGGCGCGCAACCCTGCGATCATGCCACTCTACGCTGCCAACCACGGTATCGCCAAGGGACAGGGCTCACCGTCACGCACACCGTTGGTCTTCTATACCTTCAACGTACCGGCCCCAGGAGGCTATATCTTCATCCCATCCGGCACAGTCGCGACCACACAGGACGCCACTGTATCGTTCCAAACCATCGAGGATATCACCGTAGATTCATCAGCATTCCCTCTATATTACAATAATACTACTCAGCGTTACGAGTTCAGCGTGTGGTCCGCTAGTATTGGCATTGGACCCGAGTTCGAAATAGCAGCTGGTCGTGTCCGCACGTTGCAGTCGCAGATCGAGGGCATCGTCGGGGTGACGCAGCCGTTCCGCACAGGTCCTTCCCAGCAGATGGAATCGAACCTACAGCTGGGTCAACGACAGCAGTCGAAGTTCGTTGGTACTGCTTTGGGTACTACTGCCGGCATTGAATCTGCTGTTCGTGACTTCGACCCTGCCAACATTCTGGACGTAAGCATCATCTACTCCACGGAGTTCGAGCTTTTCAAGCGCCCCCTACGTCGTCCTGGATTCGACATCGTTGTCGTTGGCTCCGTGATGGAGACGGCCACGGAATCCTTTCGTAGTGCTGGAGGTGAGACGACATTCCGACTGAGCCATGCGCCCGTCTCGTCGATCTCTACCTGCCTGGTCAACGGTACCCAGGTTGTAGGCACGCTGGTCAAAGACACCAAACCGTCCACACAAGGGTCCACACAGGCTCAAGACCTTCTGTTGCTGCAAGCTCCTACGGATTCCGGTTCTACGGTTCAGGTCAGCTACACGTACAACAAGCTGCTCACCGATATCTCGACGTTCTTGACTCAGGCCAACCAGCGCAATTGGAGGTCCGACATGTTGGTGCGCGCAGCCAAGCCGGTGGCCTTCCGTATTTCTTTGGACATCCAGGCGTTGTCCACTACGGACCCACAGTCGACGATCAGCAACGCTCAGCTGGCAACGAACACGTACATCAACCTCAATAGACTAGGTACCTTCTACACGCCAACGGCACTCGTTCAGGCCATTCTAGGCACTACCATCGGTGTGTCGAATGCGCGTGTTCGGATGTTCCAGCGCATCGACCAGCTTGGTACGCTTGACGTAGACTCCATTGAGACCAGCCGCGTCGAGTACGGTTACATCAGCCCGACGGACCTATCGATCAATGTCTTCCTCTGATACTCGCCTGATCCTCTTGGCCTGCGCGTCCGCGCTGTACGACCGCCCCGACCTGGCTGGCCGGTTGCGGCGCGTTGCTCTTCAGGTCAACGACCCCGTTTTGGATCCCATCGATCATACGGAGACAGAGGTCATCTTGGATACGGATGCTCCCGACGCCAACCCCGTCGAGATACAGCACCCTAGTCGTGTGATCCATGATCGTAAGCTACTATTTCCGCAGAGGGAGCTACTCCGCGGATGACAACTCTCACGATTTCTCCGTTCCAGGAAGTCTATCATAACGTCTTCCAGGCACTGGTAGCCGCGATGCCAGATACGGGCTTCATTCTGAAGGCTCCGGTGATCGTTCCGTATTCGGACATGAAGCCGACTACGTTCATCATCACAGCCAACCCAGGTGATCCTCTGGACATCTACGTCAACGACAAGTTGGTAAGCCACATCATCGCAGCAGAGGCGCGTTTCCAACTGAATATGCAGCTCGCGCAGGGGTACTCGCGTATCCGCGTACAATCGCCGATGGAAAGCTTCCGCCTCGTTGTAGCTGCGACCAACTACGCTACCCTCTATGCGGCGTGGGCTGACCAGTACTTTAGCGAGATCGGTGTCAACCTTCAGGACATCTCGCGTAACCTGAACAGTCGCTTCAACCTGAAGCAGGTGGAACACCAAATCCTGTGGCAGGACCTGCTACCAGGAACGCGCATGATGCGCATTCTAGCTGGCAAGATGGCTGTCAAATCGTTGATCAACATGGCCCCCACGGATGAGGGTATTGAAGACCTGGCGAAAGCGTTGACGGGTACGACGCCAATAGTCCTACCCACATTGTTGGACCAAGATGTCTACGAGCCCGAATGTCGCCTACTCTACGCGACCGCGCAGGACTTTGCTGGCTACGAATTCAACCTCTGGTTGTTCAACCTCTGCGCGGCTAGCTGGCAGGCGTTCGTGATCCTGATGAACAATCTGGACGATGACATCTACAAGCTGCTGTCGGTCAGCGACCAACAGGTGAAGCTCCTCCATGGACGAACCACCATCGAGAGTCATACGTTCGAACTTGACGCACCGCGTTGCAGCATCGTCAACATTCTGACCCAGTTCCTGGACTGTTTCGCCCGCATCAAGGTCTTCGTCGCTGGTTCGGTCCTCGACGAGTTCAGCGTCTGCGCCTACGGTTACCCGTTCGACCTAGCGGTCAGCAACCCGGTGGGATACCTGCGGTTCGACTCCGGCATCGTGTTGGACAACAACCCCCAGTTGCCGTTCGACTCCACGGACCCCAGCGACCCGTACACCGATGGGCTGCTGGGTCTCCCGATCACGTGCCGCTTCGACTCCGGCAACCTGCTGAACAGCCTGGACCCCCAGGTGGTCCCAGGAGCCAATTGTCCAGTCTCCGACGTTGTATGCGGGTTCCTGGAGCCCTGCGCGTCCGGGTCCGTACAAGCACTGTTGACGCTCTCGGTCGGCGCCCCTATGGGGTATCCGGTGTTCCTCGGAGGTACACAATCCGGCCTCCCCAACCTGTGGGTCACGAATCAGACCATCACGCTGCGGCGCTTGGCCCCCTTGACCCGGGCGGTCAACGCCACGGTCACCTTGGGCGCCGCCAGCCTCGGCCTGGCCACCGGAGCCGGCTTCCTGTGGGCCGCCGCGGGGGCCGACGTGTCCCGCGTCGACCCCGAAACGAAGACGATTCTGACCAGCTACGTGCTAGGCGGCACCGTTAATCGTCTCGTATGGGACCCCGTCAAGGGTCTCCTGCTGTCCGCGAACTCCAACGGGACAGTCAACACCGTCGACTGGGTGATCGCATTGGTCGCTGCTCCGATCGTTGGTCTGCAGCCCATCAGCGGCATTCGGCTCATTGGTCGTGTGCTGTACCTGCTCTCCACGTCCGGCAACATCGTGTACGCCTACAACGCCGACACCCTGGCCCTCTTGTGGTTGAAGGCGCTCCCCGCAGCCACGGGACCCTCGGACGTTATCGAAGCCAACGGCTACGTATGGGTTGCGTGCACGAACAGTACGGTGCTGCAGCTTGACGTAAACCACTCGGTCGTGTCGACGACACCTGCTGCCACCGGCGCTAGCCGCTTCGCGTGGGTCGACACGGTGCAACAGTGGTGGGTCACCGGGGCGACTGACAACCGCGTGTGGGCATTCGACCCCGTGGCGGCCCTGCCGACGGCATCCGCGGTCTACACGCTGCCGGCAGGTGCTTTCCCACAGTCCTCGTGGGTAGCTGGCGGTCAGTTGTTCTACACGGCCAATGTGGACGGGTCCGTCAGCGTCATCGACGCGCTGGCAGCCACCGTGTCCACGTCGGCCGTTGCGGCACCGCCGCTATTCGACATCCTGGGGACTTAGAGAAACCGACGGGCCCACCTCGAATTCGAACTTCGAGTCAGCCTTGACGCGACAATCAATGCGGGTTCCGCACTCGAATTCCTTGATCTGGAAGATCGGGTCTCCGTGACTTTCGAGGACCTCTTTCTCCTCCATGCACATGATTTAGCCCTGCATGCTCTTGAACCAGTTGGACCATCGCATGGTCGCAGTTATCGTGGACGACGACGGTCTTCACGTGGTCAAGCTTCTCGGGACCCAAAGTCATTACGGTAGCTTCCATTGTTCGACCAGATCCTTGGGTACGTTGGCGCGCATCCATGTGCGCACATCCTCTTGCACAGCCACATAAGCACTGTACTTTCTCGTGTAATCGTCTCCTTCCGTGGGGTTCACACGCCATTCGCCGGTCCAGATGACGCGTTTGCAGTCCTTGACTACGCCGCGCGAAGGGCCGTCCGCGCGAAGCTTCTGATCCTTGTACTCACATTCGCTGCGAAAACGCGGCGAAACATCCATGTGTGCCTTACGATCGTAGAACGACGCCTTGTAGAAGATCGAACACCGCTCACGACCCTGCTCATCAACGATGTAGGACCACATGTCATGGTCGCCGCCCTCTTTCGTCCAGCCCTCCGGCAGCTTCGCCTGCGTGAACAGCGTGTCACCACCACAGACCTTTCCGAAGCGGAAGCCCCATGACTCCAGGAAGCCCCATGACTCCAGGATGCGACGCCCAGATCCTCGTTCCATCTCGCAGCCGAACGGGTCCTGGATGTCCGTCGGCAGGATCTCGCTCTCCAGGAACTGCATCTGTCCACGCTTCTCACTCGGCAGAGAGCGGCCATGAATCCGGTGATCGGCTCCTTGCGGACGGTCTTCGACTACATTCTTCTTGTTCATGGCATCACCTAACCTTACCGTAAGTCATCCACGCCGGATGTCAAGCAGCCTGCTTCCGTGCCACGCAGGCGCAGCGGCTCAGGGTCGTCTGGAGGACGTCCTTGTAGACCTGGTGGCTCTTCACGGTCCCCTTGACATCGTAGGTGGTCCCGACATCCAGGCGGGCGCTGCTGGACTTCCAGACAGCCACGTTGCCGGCCGCATCGTGCATGATGTGCATGTGCGTAGTACCGTACACACCGTCGAGGTCGATGATCTTGTCGACCGTCAGCACGAACTGGTCGCGCTTGCCCAGCGTGCCGAAATACTTGGAGTTGGCACCTTCGACCTTGCGTGCCAGGGTGCGCTCATAGCAGGGCCACAAGGCTGCCACGATGCCCAGGTGGCGGGGTTCCACGTAGTCGCGGCTCACAAGGGTCCGGAGGTTGTGCATGAACTCACTGTCGTCGGTGCTGTTGCGGCACCAGGCCAGGGCCTCCTCGGCTGCCTTGGTCTCTTCGTCCGACGCTGGGGCTGGCTGCGGGCCCGGACACTTGGTGGTCCAATCGATGATGGCAAGAACGTCGTTGCGGGTCGACCGATCTTCCTGCGACTTGTGCCAGCCGAAGGCGCGGACACTGCGGATCGTCATGGCGACCACCGTCAGGAGGTCGTACACGCGGCTGCGCGGATCCACTTCGCCCATACCCTCGAAGTCATCGAGGTCGCCGTTGCAGACGCGCGCGAAGGCGCAGGCCCAGGCCAATGCAGCGGGGTCGATCCCGAGGAAGTCGTGCACGCAGCTGGTACCCACCTGCATGAACGTGCCGGCCGCGTTCACGATCACGTGGGTCTCGATGCGCTTACGATTCTGGTGGCAGTGGTCACAGGCCGGTCCGACCGTGCGGTAGGCTACGGGGACCTCGATGTCACAGTGCGATCGGTTCACGACGTTTGCCTTCTCGCCGTGCTCCAGGGTGGCGATGAACTTCCAGCCGCCAGGCAGTTCCACACGGCCACCCGTGACTACGACCTCGGTGATCATGACCTTGACGTCCCGTCCACCCTCACCGCAGCGGGTAACGACGCGGGAACCTCCCACACGGTAGCTGGGCACCGCGACGCCCAGCTTGGTGGCTCGGCGGATGAGACCATCGAGGGCTAGGGTGACGCTGTCGATACGACCAGCGGTGACTTCGATTGTGGTGGCTGCGGATTTCATACAAGGATCATATGTCCATCCAGGCTGGTTGTCCAGTCGCTGCTGCGAAAAAAAAAGCATCAGCCCAATGAAGGTCGGGCTGCACTTTCGTACATTGGGGCTTGACAACAGTCTGTGCGAAGCCGTACCATCCTGAAGAATCAGTACGCTGGAGAGACATATGAACATGAGTACGCGCACGAAGAACCCGGTTTCCAGTCACTTGCGAAAGATCGGCGCCTGCAATGAGGCCATCCAGTGGGCCAAGGGTAGGAAGTCCATGGCTGCAGCCTGGAAGGCATGCCCCCGTGGTGACTGGCTTCTCTGGTACGCAGCCAAGATCGGGGTGGACCAGAAGCTACTGGTCCGGGCCGCTTGCCTCTGTGCGAGAGAGGCACTGAAGTACGTACCGGCTGGTGAAGACCGTCCCCTGAGAGCCATCG